>JBEIUO010000137.1:0-6515 GCA_040374335.1 Phycisphaeraceae bacterium | reverse complement strand
GCGGGCGATCTGATCTTCGAGGAGACCATCGCCGGTGACGGGGCGGAGCTTGCCCATCATGCCGAAGAGGAGCCAGGCGGCCTCGCCCTTGGCCCCGGCCTTGTCGGCGGTATCGATCTGGCCAAGGAGGAAGATGTTGTCGGCGACGAAGTCTTCGAGGAGTTTGGCCCGCTTGACGAGGAGGGCTTCGACGGCCTCCCGCTCGGCGACCGATAACCTGAGCAGGTTGAGGGCTTCCTCGGGTGCCGAGGTTTCGAGGGTGCGGACGCGCCCGTCGAAATCGCGTCGGACGAGGGTCTTGGACTCCTGCTCCACCACCGCCGGGCCTGCGAGGGCGGCTTCGTCCTGCCCGCAGGCGGTCGAAGCGAGCAGCGCGAGGAGACATGTTTGTGCGAACCGGAAGTTTTTCTGAGCCATGGGATCGGGCCTCCTGATCCTTGTTCGCCGTCGGTGCCGGACCGTTTCACGCGAAGTCTACCAGACCGCGTTGAGGACGAGGTTCGCCAGGGAGGTCGCCCAGCAGATCGCGGCGGCGAGGCGGACGCCTTTCCCGCGCCGGCCCCGGCTTCGGATGAGCGAGAAGAGCACGACGAACGCGATGAGCGGGAGCCACATCAGCGCGATGCGAGGGCGCGAGGTCATGACGCGTGGGTCAAATGCCGCTAGGGATAGCACATACACGACACCAGCGGCGATGTTGGCCCAGGGCATGACGAGGTAGTCGAGGGCCCGCGGCCGGTCGAGGTGATCGACCAGGGCGCCGACGCTGAGGACGTACCCGCACTCGGGGCAGTGCGCACCCTCGATGCCCTTGAGCGAGTACCCGCACTTGGGGCAGGTGACGTCGCGCTCTGCGGCGAGCTTTCGGATGGCCTCGAGCGGGCGTTCTTCGTTGTCCTGGCGCTTGACCACAACCCCACTGTACCAGCCCTTTCAAAAACGAGGAGACGCGTGCGCGCGCACAGAAGCGTCCGCGGGGGGGGTTATGTAGCGAGGCACACACAAAGGAACGCCCCATGCACGACCCCCTCCCCGACCCCGTCCCCGACCCCGTCCTTGACATTCGACAAGCCGCCCAGAGCCACGAGGACACGACGCTGCCCCGGTATCTGCGGCTGTGGTCGTACTACCGGAACCCGATGCGGAACCGGTCGGCGATGATGGACTCGCCGGGCCGGTGGTACCACCTTGCACAGGAGTCCGGCCTGCCGCTGAGGCTGGTGGGCCGGCCGGGTGAGCTGATGCGTTCGTCGGCGCGAGAGGTCGTGGTGGAGAACGACATCGCGTGGCGGCTGCACACGATGGTGGACTTCCTGTTCGGGAAGGGCTTCACGCTCTGTGCGGAGCGGGCTGAGGGGGAGACGCGGAGCGCGATCGAAGCCGCGCTGGCGGAGGTTTTCGAGCGGTCTGGGGGCGAGGCGATGTGGCAGGACTCGGCCCTGCTCGCGCACATCTTCGGGCACATCGATTTCGCGGTGATCGCGGACAACCCGGCGGACGTGCGTGTGGAGATGATCGACCCGAGGCGAGCGGTGCCGATGGTGAGTTCGGAGGACTACCGACGCCTCGATGCGTACGCGGTTCACGTGCTCGCGGGCGTGACCGGCGCCGAGAGCGCGCACTGGGAGCGCAGGACTCGGGTGTTCCTGCCGACGGGGTGGGTTCTCCTGCAGGACTGGACGGAGGTTGCGCGGGCGGAGTCGCCGTGGACGAACGGCCGCATCCCGGTGGTTCATGTGCAGAACACCGCGCAGCCGCTCGCGTTCGAGGGGCTTGGCGAGGTTGAGCCGTTGATCCCGCTCCAGGACGAGCTGAACACTCGGCTCTCGGATCGCGCGTCGCGGGTCACGCTGCAGTCCTTCAAGATGTATCTGGCGAAGGGCCTCGGCGGCGCTGCGCGGAACGAGGTGACGCCGGGGCAGCTGTGGATCACGGAGAACACCGACGCCGCGATCGACGAGTTCGGCGGCGACGCGTCGAGCCCGAGCGAGGACCGGCACATCGACGAGATCCGGGACGCGATGGACAAGGCGTCGGGCGTTCCGCCGCTGGCGAGCGGGGTGGTGCAGGCGAAGATCGGCAATCTCTCGTCGGCGAACGCGCTGCGCGTGACGCTGATGGGGCTGTTGAGCAAGACCTCGCGCAAGCAAGCGTCGTACGGGCGGGCGATCGCGGAGCTCTGCGAGTTGATCCTGGGCGCGCTGGACGCCGCGGGGACGTTGAAGACCACGCCGCAGCAACGGCGCGTGCGTGTGAAGTGGCCCGACCCGTTGCCCGCGGACGTTCGCGAGCGCGTGTACGCGGCAGAAGCAAAGGTCCGGCTGGGTGCGCCGCGTGAGCGCGTCCTCGCCGAACTCTGGGACATCTAAGGAGACACAGCCATGCCCGATGAAGCACCCGACCGACGTGTACTGCTTGAACGCGAACTCGTCGCCGCGACGGCGCACGATGTGGAGCTCGCCCTCACCCTTCTCGGCGCCGGAGGTCCGGAGGCCGACCCGAAAGCGCAGGTCGAAGCACTGAAGGCGGCCCGGCCGTACTTGTTTGCCACCAAGCCCGCGCCGATCGTGACCCCGCCCGTTGCGCTGAGTGCGCCGGCTGCGCAGTCGGCGACGGGCGCGCTTGGCGCACACCCGGCCCCGGCGGCGGCTTCGCGCCGGGAGCTGGAGCAACTTCGCGAATCGGTGCGCCGGTCGGGTGATCGTCGCGCGCTCCTCACGTACCTCAAGGCCCGTCGAAACGGGTAATCACACCGCCGCGAACGCGGCAGAATTGGAGTTGGATCATGGGATTCTCTGGAAAGACCACGTACGGTGCCGGTTCTGATCTCCCCGAGTTGGCCGAAGACGTGACCGACATCGTGTCGGTTGTGTCGCCGTTCGAGACGCCGTTCCTGGACCTGCTGGGCGATTCGCCGCGCCCCGCGCACAGCACGGTGCACGAGTGGATGGAGGACACGCTCCTTCTGAACTTCGACACGATCAACCAGACGGTGTTCACCCCGAACCCGTCGGACGCGACGACCATCACTGTCTTCAATGTGTCACGCTTCCAGGTCGGCGACTTGCTGCGTCCGGGCAACTCGCCGGAGGTGATGCAGGTGATGTCGATCAGCGGCAACGTGCTCACGGTGCAGCGTCGGCTGGGGAACACGCCGGCGACGCCGTTGACGAACCTGACGCGGCTGAACATCGTGGGCAATGCGGCGATCGAAGGCGCCGATGCTTCGACGGCCCGCTACAGCTCGCGGTACCGCAGGCAGAACTTCACGCAGATCTTCAGCGCGACGTGCGAGGTGACGGACACGATGAAGGCGGTGCGGGCGCACGGCGTGGCGGATGAACTGGACTATCAGAAGCAGCAGCGTCTGCGCGAGTTGCTGCGTGACCTCGAGAACAGCGTGATCAACGGTGTGTCGCAGACCTTGAGCCCGATGGGGGCGCCCACGACGCGACGCTCCATGAACGGCATCGTCAAGTTCATCGCGACCAACCAGTTCTCCCCGAACGTGGGCGGCATGCCGCCCGGCGGAGGGGCGGGGGCCGACCTGAACGAGAACCTTCTGAATGCGGCGCTCCGCGCGATCTGGGAGCAGTCGGCGGGTCGGGTGGACACGATCGTGGTGAACGGGGCGCAGAAGCGCCGCATCAACCAGTTCGTCTCCACCTCGCAGCGTCACTTCGCGCCCGACGACCGGCGTCTGAGCGAGGTGATCAGCGTGTACGAGTCGGACTTTGGCACGTGCCGGGTTGTGCTGAGCCGCTCGGTGCCCACCGACACGCTGCTGATGGTGGATTCGTCGCGCATCAACGTGATGCCGCTTTCCGGCCGCGAGTTCCAGTTCCGGCCTCTCGCGAAGACGGGTGACTCGACCGCGGGTCAGCTCGTCGGCGAGTACACGCTGGAGTTCCGCAACGAGAACGCGCACGGACTGATCCGCAACTTGAGCGTGGCCTGACCGGCCGCTTGCGAGGTGGCCCGCGGGCCCCGCGCGCGCGGGGCGACCACACGCCGCCCCCGCGCGATCTGCCCGCACCAATAGGAGACACACACCATGTTCGCCGACGACAAAGACCTCCTCAGACTCGCCCCCACCCTCTTCCGCGATGCCGCGTGGCTCGGCCAGCGCTTGTACCGTGGCACCGTGACGATCACCGGCACGCAGCTCGTCGCCCCGCTCGATGTCAACTTCGTCGCGCTCGGCGTGCGCGTCAGGGGCGTCGTCGTCGTTGCGGGGGCGTCGTACGAGATCGCGTCGGTGTCGGGCAACCGCCTGAACATCTC
The DNA here is from genome assembly GCA_040374335.1 of Phycisphaeraceae bacterium. Classification (GTDB taxonomy): domain Bacteria; phylum Planctomycetota; class Phycisphaerae; order Phycisphaerales; family UBA1924; genus JBEIUO01. Next base: position 2,231 of record JBEIUO010000137.1, on the reverse strand, counting down.
GCGACCGCGTGCGTTACCGACCGACCCCATCATCCCGCCGACGCCCGCTGTAGGTGTGGAGGCGCTCATCCCCACGTTCCGGCCGCAGATCGCGGCGGTCGAGCCCTCTGTGCTGCGCGAGGCCGGGCTCTCGGCAACGGGCGAGCGGGTGAAGATCCTCAACTCCTCGGAGCTCACGGAGGTGGTCGCGCTTCGGGCGGTGATTCTGGTGCTGCTCATCGCGGGCGAAGGGCGAACGGGCACGGAGTGGGAGCGTGCCCGCATCGCGCATTTCTCCGAACTCGAACGGCGGGCCACGCGCTCGGTCAGTCTTCTCGTGGACACCAATGGCGACGGACAGGCCGACGAGATCCGTGCACTCGGTGTCCTGCGCCTCGTCCGCATCTGAAGGAGAACCCGCGCCATGCTCATCCTCATGCCCACCGGTGTGTCCTTCGCCAACGTGTCCTGGGCGAACGTTCGAATCGTCGCGGTGACTCGTGCCGCGGTGCGTGCGGTCGTCGAGCACGCGGACGCCGGGCCTCACGCGGCGTTCGTCGATGTACCCGCGCAGCGCACGCGCATTACGGTGACCAGCGAACTCGGCGCGAACGATCTCGCCCCGCCATTGCTGGGAACCTCGGGCACGCTGCTCGTGCGGCTCGCGCGAGCGGGAGCCGACGCTGGCCTGCGCGAACTGAGGGCGACTGCCGTCGTCACCGCCGTCTCGTACCGCATGAACGGCAACACCGCCGAACGCATCGTGGAGTTCGAGGCGGTCTCCGCCGACGGTGCCGCCGATCCGCTCACCCTCACTCCCTTGGACTAAGGAGCGCCCATGTCATCGTTCAAAGGTCGAAATCTCTTCGGCTCCGGCCCGCACCGCGTCCGCCTCGGGGCTCTCGGCGAATCCGTCGTTGCCAACTACATCATCGGGCTCCCCGGTTCGGGCTCTACCCCCCAGGGACCCCTCGAGCTCGACATCACCGTCGAAGGCCGGCTCGTTGCCGGTTCCGCTTCGGCGCTCGGCGCGCTGGTCGCGGCGATCGAGTCTGAACTCGCGAGCCCCCCCGAACCAGGCACCTTCATCGATAACGCCGGAAGGGTCTTTGAACAGGTGTCGTTTATCCGCTTCGAGCCCGCGGGCCCCACCGACCGGGCCAGATCCTGCTCGATCCCGTTCACCGCGACCTTCCGCAGATTCAACCCCTGAACGCCCACGCTCATGGTCTTATCAGACCCCGCACCGCGGACTTTCTTGCAGCCACCGCATCTTTGGAGGAAAGTTGCCCCTGAGTTGCGCCGATTCCTTCTTCAGCCGGAGCTCGAACGTCCGGAGGGAGCCTTTCCATGAGCGTGCTGACACAGGAAAAAGAGCAGCTTGTTTCCGCGGCCATCCGCGAGATCAGCCACATCGCCACCCTCCCCGAGATCACGATGAAAATCGTTGAGCTCGTCGAGGACCCCAAGTCCACGGCGCAGGACCTTCACAAAGTCATCTCCAACGACCCGGCCCTCTGCAGCCGAATCCTGAAGGTGGTCAACTCCTCCTTCTACGGACTCCCCGGCCAGATCGGCTCCATCAACCGCGCGATCGTCATGCTCGGCCTCAACGCCGTCAAGAACATCGCCATCGCCGCCTCGCTCGCCAAGCTCTTCCGTGGCGGTGAACTCACCCCCACCTTCTCCGCTCGCGACCTCTGGACGCACAGCAACATCACCGCCGCGGCGGCCAAGCTGGTGGCGAACTCGCTCAAGCTGGGCCTCTCCGACGAGGCGTTCCTCGCGGGCCTCATCCACGACATCGGCCTGATGGTCGAGATGCAGTACGACCGCAACAAGCTGATCGACGTCTTCCGCGCCGTGGGCGCCGATGCCAAGGGCATACCGTCTGTCGACATGATGACCATCGAGCAGGAACAGTTCGGCGCGACGCATCAGGACTTCGGCGCTGGCCTCTGCGAGAAGTGGAAGTTCCCCAAGAGCTTCGCCCTCGTCACCGGCTTCCACCACCGCCCGATGGAACTCGCCGCCGACAACCGCACCCTCACGTGCATCGTCTACGTCGCCGACCGCCTGGCGGCCGACACGGGTCAGGGCTTCCGCCAGGATCTGATGACCACCGACATCGACGCCGCGGTGCGCGACGAACTCAAGCTCACGGACGCGAAGATCCAGGAGCTCCGCACCACCCTGACGAACAACCTCAAGGACCTCACCCAGCTCCTCGGCTAACGAGCGGCTGATCACAG
>JBEIUO010000309.1:0-4294 GCA_040374335.1 Phycisphaeraceae bacterium | reverse complement strand
CACCCGCTGGAGATCCTCGCGGGTCACGGCGGCGACCTTCTGGCGAAAGGTCTTCCAGTAGTCGGCCGGCCGCTTCGTCCACTCGTCGTTGACGAACACGCGGAGCATCTGCGGCTTGCTCTCAAACTGCCGGGGAAAGGTCTCGATCACGCTTTTCTTGGCGGTGTCGAGTTCGTCTTCGGTAACGAGTTCGTCGCGGACGCCCTTGATCTCGTCGAGCACGATCTTCGTGGCCAGAGCCACCGTGGCATTCTTGCTCTCGAAGCCGGCCTTGAAGTCGCCAGGATAATCGACCTTCGGCTGCAGCATCGAGCGGACCGAGTAGGCGAGCCCCTCGTTGCTCCGCACCTTCTGCATCAGGCGGCTGGTGAATCCGCCCGCCCCGAGGATCTCATTGAGTAGCACCAGCGGGATCGCGTCGGGATCGTCGCGGGTGATCGCCCGGCTGCCGATCAGCACCTTGCCCTGCGGGATCTCCTTCGGCACGTGATAGAGGCCGGGAGCGAGCTTCGCTGTCGGTGGCGTCGGGGGCGGAGCCAGTTCGCCCCGTTCCCAGCCGTTGAAGGCCTTGGAGAGCTTGGCGAGCATCTCCGGCTCGTCGAAGTCGCCCGACACCGCCACGATCGCGTTGCCCGGGTGGATGATCCGCTTGTGCATCGCGGCCAGCCGGCCACGGTCGATGGCGGCAACGGTGGTGGCCGTTGGCTCGGCCCCCTCGAAGTGCTCGGGGCCGTAGACCAGCCGCTTCCATTCGCGGCCGATGATCGACGCGGCATCGTCGTTCCGCTGCTTGAGACCCTCCAGGACGCGGGCCTTGCCCGTGGCCAGCCGATCTTCATCGAAGCCCGGCGTCCGTAGCATCTCCACGAACAGGGCGAGGCTCTCGTCGAGGTTGCTCTTCAGGCAGTTCATCGTGGCCACGGTGAAGGTTTCGTTGGCCGAGACACCCACCTCGGTGGCCAGAAAATCGAGGGCCTCGTCGAACTCGGTGGGCTTCTGCTTCGCCGTGCCACCCTCTCGGATCATCCGCGCGGTCATCGAGGCGAGGCCGGGCGAGTCGGCCGGATCGAGCGACGAGCCACCGCGGAACGTGACCGACACCGTGACCAGCGGCAGTTCGCGCGACGGGGCGAGGTAGGCGACGGTGCCATCGGGCAGCGTGCGGCGGAAGGTCTTGGCGTCGGGCGGTTCGAAGGCGAGCGGCTCGAAGGTGATTTCCTCCGGACGCTTCGGGAGCGCCGGCCTCGCCGAGGATGTGGCCGTGGGCTGTGTGGCCGATGGGGCCGCGGTGGCCGGCGCCGGCACAAGGATGGCGACGAGCAGTGCGATGGCTGCGGATAGGCGAATGATCATGGATGGTCCGTGAGGGGTGGTTGCTGGTGAAGCCGGCGGCGGTCGTGGGTTACTCCGCCTTGCGGCGGTAGGTGGCGACGCTGCGGTTGGTGTCTTTGAAATACTTGTTCGCCACGCGGCGGATGTCGGCGGCGGTGACGGCCTCGTACTTCGCAGGGCCCTTGTTGATCTCCTGCCAGTCGAGCACTGCCTCGGAGAAGGCGAGCTGCACGAATAGCGACATGTTGTTCTCGAGCTTCCGGTAGTTCTGGGCGGCCACGCGGTTCTTCACCTTGCGAAGCTCGCGTTCGGGAAGATCTTCGGCCTGGAGCTTCGCCAGCTCCTCATACCATGCCGCCTCGAGCTGCTCGGGCGTGGCCTCGCCGCGGGCCTGGGCCGACAAGGCGAACAGGCCCGCGTACTTCCGGGTGTCGCTCATCGCCTGGGCACCGGCCGCGATGCCCCGGCCCTCCACCAGCCCCTTGTAGAGCCGGCCGGTGCGGTCGTTGAGGATCTCGGCGAGCATGTCGAGCGGGTAAGAATCAACGTGGCCGGCGGGCACCGTGTGGTAGCGGACCTCGACCGACGGCGGCACGTCGCCCACCGCGTTCATCCGCTGCTCTGCGAGCTGTTCGACCTCGAGCGTGACGACCGGCGGCGGCAGGCTCTTCCCCGGCTCGAGCCGCGAGAAGTAGTTCGTGATCAGCCGCTTCGCCCGCACGGGATCGAAGTCGCCCACGAGGATGCCGACGAGGTTGCCGGGGCGGTAGTAGATGTTCCAGTAGTCCTGCGCCTGATCGAAGGTGTAGCTGTTGAGGTCGCTTGGCCAGCCGATCACGGGCCACGAGTAGCCGCTCGACGCCCAGAACATCGAGTCGAACTGCTCCTCGAACTTGCCCGTGGGCGTGCTGTCGGTCCGCAGCCGCCGCTCCTCGTGGACGACGTCGCGCTCCGAGTAGAACTCGCGGAACACGCTGTCGCTGAGACGGTCGCTATCCATCCAGGACCAGAGCTAGAGATTGTTGGAAGGCACGGTGATGAAGTAGCAGGTGAGGTCGTAGGTGGTGAAGGCGTTCATGCCACTGCCGCCGGCCTTCGTGTAGACCTGGTCGAACTCATCCTTGACGATCGTGCCGGCCTGCGGGCCGCCTTCGCCACGGCCTTGCTGGGCCTTGATGAGCGCGTCGAGCCGCGCTCGGAGCACGCGCAGTTCCTGCGTGTCGTTGGCCGGGTTCCACGGGTCGTCGATCTCACCCTTGAAGAAGCGGTCGTACTGCCGCGTCCAGACGAGTCGGTTGATCTCGTCGCGGACCGCCTTCTGCTCGCCGCGATACTTCTCGTCGCGGCCGGGCTCGCGGGTGCCGATCGTGTCGGTGCCCTTGAACATCATGTGTTCGAAGAAGTGGCTGATGCCGGTGATCCCCGGCCGCTCGTTCACGCTGCCCACGCGGGCGATCCAGCCGGCGCTGACGACGTTGGGCTGGTCGTTGCGGGGCACGAGCAGAAACTGCATGCCGTTGGGAAGCGTGAACTCCTCGACCTCCACCTTCTGGGCGCGGGCGGAGGCGGCAAGCGATAGAAACAGAGCGACGGCAGACGCGAAGCGGAGCATGCGGGGATTCCTGGGGTGTCGTCGCGGTTATACCCCAGCCCGGCGCTCGGAGGCGACCCGGAAAAGGCTCAGTGACTGGCCGCCCCAAACCACCACTGCACGAGTGTGAGAACGATCTCGAACACGATCAGCCCCACGATCGCCCACTCGACCCGCAGAGCGCGGCGGTTCTGCATGAGTTCCAGCGCCGTCTCCGCGGTCTTCGCGATCAGGCCGAGCTTGCCGTGGAGCACCGCCGACCGCTCGCGGATCTCGAAGTCGTCGCGGATGCGCGCCCAGAGTCGCTCGAGCTCGGGGTGATCCCAGAGGAGTTCGGGTGAGTCTTCGATGCGGGCTCCGGCGACCACGCGATGCTCGGCGAGCAGCGCCCCGCCGAGGTGCTGGAGGAGTTCGCGGGCTGCGTGGCCGCCGCGGCCCCAGTGGTCGAGGTTGGTGGCGAACGGCTCGATCCGCTCGAACTGGCTCTCGATCGCCCGCTCGTGGTGCGCCAGCGACACGCTCTTGGCCAGCACGTCGGCCACGAGTTGCAGCTTCTCCCGGCTGACGTCGTTGAGAACGAGCGTGTTGCCCTCGATCGTCTCCTTGCCGGTGGGCTCGATGCGGATGTCGAGCACTTCCGTCTCCTGGTCGGCCGAGGGGGACGGCTGGCGGATGTGGGGGGTGAGTTGGCGGACGTACTCGTTGATCGCCGCGGGCGAGACGTCGAAGAACACGATCGCGCCGTAACGAAAGATCACGGCCACGCCGTCGCCCGACGGGCGGTGGCCGGCGATCGTGGCGCCGAGCGACGAGCCGATCAGCTCCACGACGAGCGGCGCGTTGCCAGTGCGGTCGGTGGAACCGAGGGCGGCCACATCGATGCCGGTGCCCACCAGCACGGCCCGCGACTGGAACCCGAGCCGCCCGGCGGCCAGCGGGCCCGCGGCGACGGCAGTGGAGGTCTCGTCGGCCATGAAGTGGTGCTCCGGCGCGAGTGATGGCTATGGGCAAGTGTCCGGCGTCGTATTCGCGGCGGTCGCGAAGCCCACGACGCTGACGGGACTATCGCCGCCCTCAAGCCTAACAATCGGATGGCAGGGTCGTTGATGTCTCCCGCGAGATTGCCACCATGATTCCCTCAGGACGCGTCGATCCCGTCATTCTCGGACACCTTCTCGGCCAGCACCGCGACCTGCACGCCCGGCTGCTCGCCCTGCGGGCCGATTTCGCCGTCGGGCACGATGCGGACCCGCAATCGGCGAAGGCCGTCCGCGACCGACTTCAGGAGTTGCGCGACCACCTCCGCGAACACTTCGTGCAGGAGGAGCAGGGTGGCTTCCTCGAGGAATCGATCGCGAGGATGCCTCGGCT
>JBEIUO010000218.1:0-5265 GCA_040374335.1 Phycisphaeraceae bacterium | reverse complement strand
GCGCCGATTTCAACGAGGCACGCGACCGAGAGCACGGTGATGGCTTGCCAGGAGGTCACCCACTCGAATCCCTTTGAGGGCTCGAAGAGGCCAAAGGACGCGCCCAGGCACATCACGAGCATCGGCAGAAAGACCCTCAGGCCGCAGGCGGCCGAGATACCAAGTCCGAGAAGCACCGAGGCGAGGGTTTCCATGACCCTGGCTTCTTGGGGATCAGGACGGCGGGGTTTCAGGCGGCGGAGACCGCGGCGGGCGCGGGTTTCGCAAGGCTGACCGGGAGCCACGGAGCGAGCAATCGCGGGCCCTGGGGGCGGCGCAGCCGGTTGCGGCGGGAGAGGGCGTCGAGCATGGGGCCGGGGCTGAGGGTTCCGATCACGTGGGCTTCGGACTCTTCGCCGTCGTCGATCAGGCGGACGCCCAGTTCACGGAGGGCTTCGGCGACCGCCCAGGAGTTCTTTCCTGCGTCGACGATCGTTGCCGTGGCAAACGGTGAGCGGGCGTGTGCGGCACCGAGGTGTGCGCGTGCCGCGGCAAGGCCGGTAAATCGGTCCCAGTGAGGGAGATCCATAGGTGAGCGGACCTGCGAGCGGAGCGTTCGGCGGAGCTCGGCGAGACCCGCGGCGTAGCCGTCGAGGGCGGCCTCGTTGTTGCCGATGGCGCGGTAGCGGGTCATGATCTCGCGGAGTTCGGTGTCGCGCTGGTCGAGGGGCGCGTAGCGTTGGGCGATCCAGCCGTTGTTGCGTACCAAGCGGGACAGGATGAGGGAGAAATCCCGGTTGGCGGTGTCCTTCTCGTGCTGGACGGTGAACTCGTGCGAGAAGAGGACGCGCGAGCCCGCGAGCATGAGTTTCGCGGCGAGGTCGTACTCTTCGACGTAGTAGTTGAACGAGTGGTCATAGCCGCCGAGAGAGAGGAAGAGATCGCGTCGGATGGCCACGCCGCAGCCGATGAAGACCTCGGGGAGTCCGCCCATTTCGCGGGGTGCGACGCCGAGCGCGTTCTTACCGGGAAGGAAGATGTCCGCGGAAACCGCGCCGACATCGGCGGGCAGCTCGGAGAGGATGGAGAGGTACTCGGTATCGTCGGGGTAGCTGTCGTCGTCGAGCATCACGATCCACGAAGACGCGGGGTCGCTCGCGCGGACGCCGACGTTGCGGGCTGCGGCACCGAGGTTTTCCTTCAGGCGGATGTAGTGGAGTGGCAAGCCGCAGCGGAGTTGGCGAGGGAGGATGGGGCGTTCGTCGGAGTCGTTGTCCACGACGATGACCTCGGCACCGCCCTTGTCGGCGTGGTCACCGAGGGATTCGAGTGCGCGAAGCGTGTCGCGGAGTCGTTCGGGGCGGTTGCGTGTCGGGAGTACGTAGGAGATCATGCGGTCTGTGCGGCCAGCGGCGGCGAGAAGCGGGCCGCGGGGTCGGCTCCCGAGTAGGTGAGATGGGTCGTGTGTGTGCGGGCGATCTCGCGACGAAGGTCGGCGGCGGAGACGGGCGTATTGCCGAGGCGCTGTGCCTGGATGGATGCCGCGGCGGCGCCGATGAAGCCGGCGGCGATGGGCGGTGCACCGGTGGTCATCGCGAGGGTGGACGCGGCCAGGAGCGAATCGCCGCAGCCGAGTGGGTCGAGGGCGATGGGGCAGAGGGCCGGGATGTGCTCGCTCGTGAGTCGCGATCTCCACTCGCCGGTATCCGGGCGCTGGTCGGGGAGGCGGTCGAACGCGATGAGGCCCTCTGCGCCGAGCGTGATGATCGCGGACCGGGAGAGCGTCTCTTCCAGCAGTTTCCACGTGACGAGCGGCAGCCCTTCGCTCTGAAGCCCGATGGCGTCGCGGGCCTCTGTTTCGCTGGGGCAGATCAGGTCCATGCGGCGCATCGACTTCAGGTTCGAGCGGCGGCCACTGACATCCGCGGCCATAATCTTCGCGACCGGGCGCAGCTCGCTGCAGAGCTTGAGCATCATGCGGGAGCTGAAGAGTCCCAAGCCGAAATCGGTGATGATCGCCGCATCGGTTGTTGCCTCTGCGCAGCACTCGCGGGCGAGTCCGACAAACTGGTCCTGCTGGTGTGCATCGATCACGTAGGGCTCGAAGAGATCGAGCTTCATGAGCTTCTGCGAACCGACAAGGAACCGCTGCTTTTCCGGGATGGTCCGGCCGCACGAGAACCCGCGGACGCTGACGCCCTCGGCTTCAAGACGACGGCGGAAGTCCTCTGCCTCGTCGTTGTCGGGCAAGGCGGTCACCAGAATCGGGTGCGCGCCGAGTGCCGCGATATGTCGAGCGACGATCGCTGCGCCGCCGTCGTACCGGCGGGCCTCCAGCGGTCGCAGGGTCATGACCGGGCTTTCGCTGGCGACCTCGGGGCGGTCGCACAAGACGTAGGAATCGATGATGCTCTCACCGACGACGACGACCCTCTTGCCCCGGAACTTCGCGATGGCCTGGTAGAGCTCGGGGCCTTGGAGCGAGGGATGCCGTGTCAGTTGCATCACGCGCTGGTGGTATGGATCGACTGAGGACTCCATCGCGGCGATCAGCGCGGTGGAACTGAAGACGACGTCGCCGGAGCTGAAGACAATGCGGCCGCCGTGGCGCTCGACGGCGTTGCGCTCCGCGAGGAAGCGCGGGTCGGTGTTGGTCTCGTATTCCTTGCCCTTGACGTACACGTCGGGGTGGACCGCGTCCAGAAGCTCGACCGCAGTCCGCTCGGATTCGATGTACACCAGATCAACGAAGTCCAGGGAGGCGAGGTTCTCCGCACGGAGCTCCTCGGGGATCAGCGGGCGGCCCACGCCCTTGGCGATCGAACTGTCGCCCGTGATCGAGACGAGCAGCATCGTTCCCAGCGCCTTGGCCTGACGCAGGTGCCGGATGTGCCCGGGATGGACGATGTCGAAGCACCCGTGGCACTGGACCAGCCTCTGGCCCTGAGCCTTCGCGAGCGCGACCCGGGCCAGAAGCTCCTCGCGCGAAACGATCTTCGCGGCGACGTGCGCCGGCAATACCGAACCCCCAGAACTCCCCGCCGTGGACGGATGCATGGGGTCAAGTATCGGCCATCAGTGGCCGCCGAGGTCAGATTCACCATGTTCGGCGGGCCATGTCGATATCCAAGTCATGCCCCCACCCGCTGTTTCCGCGCCTCCGGCTGGCTCGCGCGACGCGCTGGTCGCGCTGGCCCGATCGGGCCGGCCACGAGCGTTCCTCGCGGCCGCTTTGGTCTCGTCATTCGCCCAATCAGGGGATGTGGGGGTCACCTTCCTTATCGCGGCCTCTCTCGCCCGCTTGGGTCTCAAGAACTTTGCACGCGCAAGGCTTGCGCTGTTGGTGCCTGAAACCGCCGCTGCGACGGAGGTTGCTGAGCTCCGTCGGGCCATCGACACGCTGCCTTCGGAACTTGTACCCGGCCCCGTTGTTCAGACGACGCTCGCCGACAACCTGCGGGCTCTTGGTGCCGCGGGTGTCGAGTTGGGTGAAGTGGAGCACGCGATCGCGGGGGAGGTGGGACGAACGCTCGACGGTTCGCCGGTGGTTGAGCACGGAGGCATCCTGGTCGGGATCAGCATGGCGAAGGAGGAGTACGGCCCCGCGATCTCGAAGATGCTGTCTGGGCAGCAACCCTGCCCGCCGCCGCTTGTGGTCTCCGGGTTCGGGACGCCGACGCTGCTGCGCGAGGTGTGGCAGCAATCGCGAGACTGCGTGGGCGGGTACGCGCCGAGGCTGCACGTGATCGAAGACGACGTTCGCATCGCTGCGGGCGGGCTGAGTTGCGAGGGGCTCGCTGACATCATCAGTGACTCAAGGGTGAGCTGGTGGCTGGGCACGGGCGCAAGGAAGCGATTCGAGGCGTGGTGCCGCGCACGAGTAGACGAGATGCTGCCTGCGGCGGCGCTTCCGAGCGAGGGGCGGCAGGGACCGGGCGACGTTGCGACGCACAAGGTGCTGGAAGAGCTGAAGTCTGCGCAGGCCAAGGAACTGGAGCGGCTCCGGCGGGAAGTTGATCCTGCGTATGCGGTGCGGGATGCCGCGTGGTGGGCTTCGCGGTACGGAACTACTCGTTCACTTCGGGTGCTGGTGCTGAGTTGTCGGCACACGACGTATGTGCGGCACGCGGCGTCGGACCTAGCGGACGCGCTGCGCACGCTGGGGCACGAGGTGCGTCTTCTGGAAGAACCAGATTCGCATACGCGGCTGACGGCGCTGTCGTACGCGCGAGCGGTGGGGGAGCACAAGCCGGACCTTCTGGTCGGCGTGAACTTCGCCCGCTCGTCGTTCGGCGGGGCCGTTCCGACGAGCGTCCCGTTTGTCTGCTGGATCCAGGACGCGATGGCGCATCTGTTTGATCCCAAGCAAGGCGCGGCGCACGGCGAGCTCGACTTTGTCATCGGGCACACGTTCAACGAGCTCTTCGAGAAGTTCGGATACCCGATCTCCCGGGCCATGAACTGCGCCGTAGTCGCCAGCGATCGGAAGTTCCACCCGGGGCCGGTTGCTCCCAACATGCGTGATCGCTTCGCGTGCGAGGTCGCGATGGTGAGTCACCACAGCGAACCGCCGGAAGCCCTCCATTCCCGCCTGGCCAAGATGTTCGGTGCCATTCCCAACGCGGGGGCGCTCGTGAACGCGATGCTGCCGCTGGTCAAGGACGCGGCAGCGAAGGCCGGCGTCAACCCCCTCACCACGGCACTCCGCAGCGCTGTGGCCACGGCTGGTCGGCTCGTGCTCGGACGAGATCTCGACGAACGCACTGCCACGCAGATGCTCAGGCAGTACGCGCAGCCCGTTGCGGATCGTTTCTTCCGGCACGAAACGCTCGCATGGGCCGCGGCGATCTGCCGGAAGCGCGGGTGGCGCCTGCATCTGTACGGCAAGGGCTGGGAGGCGCACCCGGAACTCGGAGCGTTCGCGAAGGGGGAGTTGGCACACGGAGAAGAGCTCCGCGCAGCCTACCAATGCGCCGGGACGCAAGTCCATTGCTCCGCCACGGCGATCGTGCACCAGCGGGTCATGGAGTGCGCACTGTCGGGCGGGCTGTGTGTGTGCAGGTTCATCCGCGATGGAATCTCAGGTCCCCGGACGAGCGCTCGTGTTGCCCTGCTCGCGCGTCAGCCGGATGCCGTCAGCGAAGAGCGAAACGAGGTCGGGTACCGCGTCGTGGACCACCCGGAGGCTATGCGACTGATCAGCCTGTGGCAGCGGTTGGGGGAGCCCCATGACGGTGAGTTCATCTGGATCAACCGCGATCGCGCAGCACTCCTGATGTCGAGTCT
>JBEIUO010000485.1:0-3151 GCA_040374335.1 Phycisphaeraceae bacterium | reverse complement strand
GATATCGGGGAGGCGTGAGTAGCGGGCGGACTGGAGATCGACGAGAGCGGAGAGGAGACCGCATTCTTCGATGATCTGAACTTCGACTTCGATGCAACGGCCGTCGAGTTCGACGATGGTGTGGAGTTTTTCGTTGCAGTGGTCTTGTTGGCGGCGATGGCGATCACGGCTGCGGTGGTCGTCGTCGCGGTCGCGGTGATCGCGGGCGCTCTCGTCGTCGTCACGGCGGTTGCGGGAGTCGCGATCTTCGCCCCGCCAGTTGCGGGATTCGTTGCGATCTTCGCCCCGCCAGTTGCGGGATTCGTTGCGATCACCGCCGCGCCAGTTGCGGGCCTCGAAGCCGGGGTTGATGGAGCCGGGCTTGGCGCCGCCGATCTTGAAGGAGGACTCGAGCGACCAGTTGCTGACCACGTCTGCCTTGGGGGTCGCCTGCACCTGGCCGTTGGCCGTGAGGGAGGCGAGCATGAGAAGACCCAGGGCCGACGAAACGGCCGAACCGCGCGAGAACATGGCTGACTCCTTGTTGGCTCCCTGCAGGCCTTACTCAGCCCGTCGTTTCGGAGCCGACTTGCGTATCAAGTCAGACGCACGGCGATGAAACTGGTTCCATCGCAAAAACACGATGAAAACGCACATCAGGGCGTACGGGAATCGGTGGGATGCTGGGGCGAGAACTGGCCTTCAAAGACGAAGGTGGCGGGGCCGCGCATGCGGACGCGGTTGGTCGCGTCGCTCCAGTCGATGAACAGCGAGCCGCCGGGGACGTCGACGCGGGCGCGGCGGGAGGTTCGGCCCAGCGACGCGAGCGCGACGACCACGCCGCACGCGCCGGTGCCGCAGGCGAGGGTGGCTCCGGCGCCGCGTTCCCACGTGATGATGCGGATGGCGTCCTGGCTGAGGACGTGGACGAAGTGGACGTTTGTGCCCTCGGGGAAGAGGGGCGAGCGCTCGATGATGGGGCCGATCTCGCGGAGGGGGATGGCGTCGGGGTTGGTGCACTCGATGATGGCGTGGGGGTTGCCCATGGAGACCGCGCTTATGGTGGGGGCGAGGCCCGCGGCGGTGGCCCAGTGAGTGTCGAGGAGTGCGGGCCGAGGGATGGAGAGCGGGTCGGCGGCGCAGAGGACGGGGATTCGCGCGGGTTCGATGATCGGCTCGCCCATGTCGACGGTGGCGGCGAGGAAGGCCGCGCGATCACGCGAGATTTCGATGGTGAGGGGGCCGCGGCCGGTGTGGAGGGTGAAGGAGTCGGCGGCGAGGGCGTGGCGTTCGCAGAGGTGGCGGGCGATGCAGCGGACGCCGTTGCCGCACATCTGCGCGGGGGAGCCGTCGGCGTTGACGATGCGCATGGTGAGGGCGTTGTTGATTCGGGAGAGGTGGAGGACACCGTCGGCGCCGATGCCGCGGTTGCGATCGCAGAGGATTTGGGCGGCTGGTGGGCTTTGAGGGCCGTGGAGGATCTCGTCGAGCAGGACGAAGTCGTTGCCGAGGCCGTGGTATTTGAAGAAGTACAGGGGCATGGTGGTGTGGGTCTTTGCGGGGAGGCGAGAGGGGAGGGTAGCGAGCGGGGCGGTGGAGGGATGTTGAGGGAGGGGGGGACTACCATCGGGCGATGCAGTTTCTCCAAGGTGCAACGGACAATCCCTTCGCGGTGCTTTCGTTTCTGGCGGCGCCGGCGATTTTGACGAACGCGTCGACGCTGCTGGCGCTGAGCACGTCGAACCGGCTGGCGCGTGCGGCGGACCGTGCGCGGTCGGCGGCGGCGATGGTGCTGGCGAGCAAGCCGGCGGAGCAGGTGTTGATCGACCTGAACGAGAAGGACTTCCAGGTCGCGACGCGTCGCGCGGCAATGCTGGTGGAGGCGCTGCGGGCGTTCTACCTGGCGGCGGGCTCGTTCGCGGCGGGGACGTGCGTGGCGCTGTTGGGGGCGTTCGCGGCGTATTTCGGGGTGTCGTGGATGGTGCTGGTGGCGCAGGTGGGGACGATCGTGATCGCGATGGTGGGGGTTGGGGCGCTGGTGTCGGGGGCGTTGAAGCTGGTGGGGGAGACTCGTCTGGCGCTGAGCGTGTTGGAGGACCATCACGCGGCGATCACGACGTGGCGGGCGACGCGCAAGTTCACCGAACCCCCGTTGGGCGGGTGAGTCGTGCTTGCTAGAATGACGGCGAAGGAGCATCGCATGACGTGCATCTCTCCGGTCCGTCGCGGCAACGCCGCTTTCGGTCTACTCGCGCTGTTGATCGTGGTGGGGCTGGTGCTGTACCTGATGTTCGGGGCGGGAGGCACGGGATCGGTGGGGGCGGCGAAGAACTCGCGGGACAAGGCGGTTGAGGCGGTGTTCGTTATCAACGCGAGCCAGCTCTCGATCCTGATTTCGCAGTATCGGCAGGAGCACGACGGGAAGTTGCCGAAGACACCGGCGGACCTTGATTCTCCGGGAGCGTTCAACGACCGGTGGGGGAAAGAGATGACGTTTACATTCGGCGAGGGGGTTGCGGGGAAGGTGACGGTGACGTACCGCTCCGCGGGGCCGGATGGGGAGATGAACAACGCCGACGACGTGACCACCACGGGCGATCTCCCGTTCTGAGGACGATTGGGATGAGCGACAAGGTCGGCCAGAGCAAACTGGAGTCGAACGGGCGAGTTGATCCGTCGCAGACGCCGAGCGCGGTGATCCGGCTGGTGGATCAGAGCGGCGTGCAGTGGACGTACGGCTCGATCCACGATGTACCGATCGAGCAGCGTTCGCTGTTGTCGGAGTCGATCGTTGATCTGAACATGTTCGAGTCGCCGCCGAATCGCGACCCGTGGCAACCGGCGCCGGAGTCGATCGCGGCGGTGGAGATCGCGGAGCCGAAACGGCCGAACCTGATGGTGTGGCTGATCGGGATCGCGATGGTGGTCTCGCTCGCGGGCATTGTGGCCGCGGTGTGGATCTTGGTGAGTTAGGCGGGGACACTGGGGGGTTCGGCGGTCGCGGGCGGGCGTGCCCCTCTAGGCCGTCATCGCCCCCAGAGTCTCGACCTGGAACGGCTCCACCCGCGTCGAAGCCGAGTTCATCGACGTCGCCCCCCTCTGGGTCCAACTGAAGGACGGTGGCGTCGGAGGTTTCCCCGCTCCGTTCGCCCGCCATCTTCATGCGCGCAGG
>JBEIUO010000813.1:0-1571 GCA_040374335.1 Phycisphaeraceae bacterium | reverse complement strand
TCGATCATGCATGGGACGCTACCGGCGGGCGATCAAGGGCGCCGAAGCGGCACAGTGCGGCGCCAAAAGAAAAACCGCCGTCCGAACGCTCCGACACGTTCGAACGGCGGCACCACGGCGTGAAGCGAGGGCGGCGCGGTCGGCGGCGCTGGCCGGTGTGGGGAGCGGCGTGACGGGGAGCGCGTGGGGCATTGTGGGTTGGGTTAGATGATGAGGGAGGTGCCGGTCATTTCGGGGGGCTTGGGGAGGCCCATGACGGCGAGGGAGGTGGGGGCGATGTCGGCGAGGCGGCCTCGGGCGGCGCGGGTTGCGGGGTTGAACCAACCGGCGGGGTTGGTGTCGCCTCGGAGTTTGGCGGATTTGTGGGCGTTGCTGACGAGGATGAGGGGGACGTCGTAGGTGGTGTGTGCGGTGTGAGGGGCGTTGGTTTCGGGGTCGAACATTTGTTCGGCGTTGCCGTGGTCCGCGGTGACGATTGCCGCGCCGCCGAGGGCGAGTGCGGCGTCGACGAGTTGGCCGACGCAGGCGTCGACGGTTTCGCAGGCGGCGATCGCGGCGGGGAGGCTGCCGGTGTGGCCGACCATATCGGGGTTTGCGAAGTTGACGACGAAGTAGTCTTCGCGGTCGGGCGCGGCGAGGCGGCGGAGGATGGCGTCACGGATTTCGTGGGCGCTCATCTCGGGCTTCATGTCGTAGGTTTTGACTTTGGGGCTGGGGGGATTCTCGCGGGTTTCGCCGGGGTAGGGCTCTTCCTTGTAGTCGTTGAAGAAGAAGGTGACGTGTGGGTACTTCTCGGTTTCGGCGCAGCGGAACTGGCGGCGGCCCTGGGAGCTGAGCCACTGGCCCATGATGTCGAGCATGCGTGGGGGGCGTGGGAAGGCGATGTGGACGAAGGGTTCGAGGGCTTCCCAGTAGGAGGTCATGGTGACGTAGCGGAGGTTGAGCTTTGTGCCGCGGTCGAAGCCGACGACGCCGGAGTCGGGGGAGGGTTTGACCTTGGCCCATTTGTCGTCGGGGAAGAGGAAGGCGGCGGAGATTTCGCGTGGGCGGTCGCCTCGGTAGTTGTAGAAGAGGACGGCGTCGCCGTCTTTGATTCGGGAGTCGGCGGGGTTGTCGCCGATGGTGGTGGGGAGGACGAACTCGTCGCCCTTGAGGGTTTCGCCGGAGGGGTTGTCGTAGTAGTGCTGAATGGCGGCGGCGGCGTTGGGAGCGTTGGGAGAGGGGGCGTGGCCGGTGAGGCAATCGAAGGCGAGTTTGACGCGTTCCCAGCGGTGGTCGCGGTCCATGGCGTAGTAGCGTCCGACGACGGTGGCGACTTTGCCGACGCCGATGTCGCGGCAGTGGGCTTCGACCTGGTTGGCGAACTCGATGCCGGAGTAGGGGCCGGTGTCGCGGCCGTCGGTGAAGAGGTGGACGAAGACGCGGGAGAGGCCGAGGGTTTTGCAGGCGTGGAGGATGGCGTAGAGGTGTTCGAGGAGGCCGTGGACGCCGGCGTCGGAGTTGATGCCCATGAGGTGGAGGGCGTGGCCGGTGGACTTGGCGTGGTTGATGGCGCCGGCGATGGCGGCGTT
>JBEIUO010000540.1:0-2900 GCA_040374335.1 Phycisphaeraceae bacterium | reverse complement strand
GTGGGCCTCGGCACCGGAGAGGCGGTCGTCGGCGGAGGCGGGATCGAACGCGGGCACTTCGCCCTCGTCGCCCAGCAGGCGTTCGGCCGGGAGCGCGTCGATCCATCGGCGCACGGAGCGGGAGTCGCCGCCTTTTTCGAGGCCACGCAGGTAGGCTGCCG
Source organism: Phycisphaeraceae bacterium (assembly GCA_040374335.1). Lineage (GTDB taxonomy): Bacteria > Planctomycetota > Phycisphaerae > Phycisphaerales > UBA1924 > JBEIUO01. The sequence goes on along the minus strand of JBEIUO010000540.1, from coordinate 2,739 downwards.
CGGCGTTGCGTCCGAGTAGCAGGGCACGGAGGTTGGTCTGGACGACGGCGTCGCCCTTGTCTGCGAACATCTCACGAATCGAGGTGTTGAGCTGGGATTCGCTCAGAGGGAGGAAGAGTGAGGAGGCACCGAGGAGGACGATGTTGCTCGCGCGGGCTGCGCCGGCGAGTTTGGCGAGGCGTTCGGCGTCGACAACGACGTGGCGGGGGAAGGCGGTGATGCGTTCGATCACGCCTTCGATGGCGGGGTAGTTGCCGATGTTGACGAACGCGTTGGCGGAGGCGACGACGACGGCATCGGGCGCGAGCATGTGGACGTAGCGGAGGGTCTCGAGGGGCTCGATCGAGATCAGCAGATCGGCCTTTCCGACGGGTATGAGATCGGAGGCGATGGGCGTGTCGCTGAGGCGGAGGTGGGACTGGACCGCGCCGCCGCGCTGGCTCATGCCGTGCACTTCGGCCTGTTTGACGTGGAGCCCCTGCGTCATGGCGGCGTCTGAGATGCCCTTGGCGATGGTGAGGATCCCTTGACCACCGACGCCGGCGGTGATGATGTTGCACCGCATGGTGTTGGTCGCTTTCATGGCTGCCCCTTTGATGCGTGAACGGTGAGTGGCGTGCACTCGCAGCCGGCTCCGCAGGCACCGGCTTCCGGGGTGCGGGGCTTGGACTGTCGTTTCACATGGATGCACGCGCGGCGCGGCACGATGACGCTGAGGCCGTTGTGTTCGAGTTCGCGGCGGATGAGGGCGACGTTCTCGGCGTGGCGTTTGGGGAGCGGTTCGATCACGTGGAGGTGCGCGGGGTCGACGCCGAGGCCTCGCACGATGTCGAGGAGGCGCTCGCCGCAGCTCATGGATTCCTGTGCGCCGGTCATCCCGACGGTCGCGTTGTCGAGGATGAAGACGGTCATATTGGCGTTTGCGCGTGCGGCGCCGATGAGCGGGGTCATGCCCGAGTGCGCGAAGGTTGAGTCGCCGATGGTGCAGATCACCGGGTGGGCCCCGGCCTGCACGGCGCCGAACGCCATCGCGATGGAGGCGCCCATGTCGACGCAGGAGTGACCCGCGCGGAAGGGAGGGAGTACGCCGAGGGCGTAGCAGCCGATGTCGCTGAACATGTACGCGTCGCCGATCGATGCCGCGGCTTCGACGATCGCCTTGAAGCTGTCGGCGTGCGGGCAGCCCTTGCAGAGTTGCGGTGGTCGCGCGGCGACATCGTCAAGTGGCGGAATGGCCGCTTCGTACGGCACGCCCAGAGCCGCGGCGACGGCGTCGGGGGTGAGTTCACCGTCGCGAGGGAGATCGCCGGAGAGGCGGCCGCGGATGGTCTTGCCGGAGAGGCCGAGGAGGCCACTGAGTCGCTGTTCGATGAGCGGGTAGCCGTCTTCGACGACCAAGACATCGTCGCAGTGGTCGACGATCTGGCGGACGAGCGAGACTGGGATGGGGTAGCGTTGGATGCGCAGGAGCGAATCGCTTTCGCGGCCGTCCAGGGCTTCCAGGACGTAGTTCGCGCCGATGCCGGCGGCGATGATGCCTCTACGGCCCGCGATGCGGAGGGTGTTTGCGGCCGAGGTTTGCGAATCGCTGAGCAGGCGGGGCTGGAGGGAGAGCAGACGGCGGTAGCGGCGGCGGGCGTTGGTTGGAACGAGGACCCAGTCGTTGGGATCGGGGCGGGCGAAGCGGGGTTGGGCCTCGCCGGGAGCGACGCGCGGGGGCGCGGTGCGCACGCTGGCGCGGCTGTGGCAGAGGCGCGTGACCATTCGGAGGATGACGGGCAGGCCGACGGCTTCGGAGTAGTCGAAGGCTTCGCGGACGAGGTCGTAGGCGGCTTGCTGCGAGGAGGGCTCGAAGAGGGGGAGTTGGGCGAACTCGGCGTAGAAGCGGGTGTCCTGTTCGTTCTGCGAGGAGTGCATGCCGGGGTCGTCGCCGACGACGAGGACGAGGCCCGCGTTGACACCGGTGATGGCGGAGGACATGAAGGGATCGGCGGCGACGTTGAGGCCGACGTGCTTCATGCTGACGAGGGCGCGGCGGCCGGCGTAGGACATGCCGAGGGCTTCTTCGTACGCGACTTTTTCGTTGGCGGACCAGAGCGCGCTGATCGTGCCCGGGGCGGCGTTTTCTTCGACGTACTCGAAGATTTCGGTGGCGGGGGTACCGGGGTAGGAGAAGATGCCGCCGATCCCTGCGTCGATGGCTCCCTGGGCTACGGCCTCGTCCCCGAGGAATAGGTGCATTTTCAAACGGCAACCTCCGCGGCGAGAAACCGCTTTGGCCCGTGCATGGAGAGCGTAGTCAGGGAAACCCGCGCGGGGGTTGGGGTGGTGGTGAGGGCGGCTCTCCACGAGACTTTGACTTATGAGAATTTGTCCCCTAGAGTGGCTCGGAGGTACTCATGACGACGAGCACGACAACGGGCACGGGCGTGACGGGGGAGTGGAGAGCGGCGGGGAAGCTGCCGGATGGGCCGCTGGATGTCGTCGGGGACATCCACGGCGAGCTCGGCGCGCTGCGGGCGCTGATGCACCACATGGGGTACGCGGAGGACGGATCGCACCCCGCCGGACGGCGGATGGTGTTCCTCGGTGATCTGATCGACCGCGGACCGGATTCGCCGGGAGTGGTTGAGCTGGTGCGCGGCATGATGGAGCGGGGGCGCGCGACGGCCGTGATGGGCAATCACGACCTGAACGCGGTGGCGAAGCGGACGAAGTTCGAGAACACGTGGCTGTTCG
>JBEIUO010000195.1:0-5594 GCA_040374335.1 Phycisphaeraceae bacterium | reverse complement strand
CTCGCCGGAGCGGGCGCGGTACGCGGCGGCGCGGCGGTCGCGGAGGAGCTTGGAGAGCCCATCCTGCTCCTCGTCGGTGAGCTCACGCTTGTTCGCGGTGATCTTCTCTTTTTCGGTGGTGGCGAGATCGGTCAGGGTGCTGACGAGCTTGCGGGGGTCGGCGGGGCCGCCGGCGCCGATCTCGTCGAGCATGGCCTGGAAGGGGTTCACTTCGCCGGGGTTGTTGGGGTTGAAGATGCGCTCAAGCTGGTAGAGCTTCTCGGCGATCTCGTCGTCCTTGAGGGTGTCGCCGGGGAAGAGGCCGTCGACGAGGGGACGGTGCTCGGTGCGACCGAGCGACGCGGACTCGGAGCCATCGCCCTTGTTAAAGGACTCGGCGCGGCGGGCGACTTCGTCGGCCTGCGCGGCGAGGGCCTTCTTCTGCTCGGCGAACCACGCGGTGAGCGCGGAGGTCGGGGGGGCGTCCTTGCTGATCTCGGTGCCGCCGGGCTCGTACTGCGGGAGCACGTACTTGACCTTGGTGCTCTGAACCTTGCGGAGTTCATCTGCCGCGGCGGTCTGCCGCTGGGTGCGGATGGACTTGTTCCAGTTGTTGCTGAAGAACCAGGCGAGGGGGAGGCTGACGACGATGGTGGCACCGAAGAGGACGACGAGCCAGTTCTTCTTGATCCAGCCGACGAGTGGTTTCACTTGACACCTCCGGTCTCACCACCCGAGAGGGCTTCGGGGGGCATGAAGACCGCGTACCAGGTGATGGTGACGCGGGTCTGGTTGGGTTGTTCGGGTTCGGGGATATCGATGGCGGCGAGTTGATCGAGCTGGGTGAGCGCGACAGCGAGGGACTGGTCTTCACCGGAGCGATCACCGGCGGGACCACCGACGATTGCGCCGCCGCGACGGCGGGCCTCGGCGATTTCGCGGAGTTCTTCGCGGGACTGGCGGGGGGCGAGGGCGATGCCATCGGAGGGACCGGCGCCGCGACCCTGGCGGGCGGACGGGCCGGGGCCTGGATTGCGGCCGCGACCACCTTCGGGGCGGCTGGCGTCATCGGAGCGAGTTGCGTCACCGACTTCGACGGCGGTATCGGTGCACTTGATGACGAAGGAGCAGCCGGTGCGTTGGGCGTCCTTCTTGACCTGCTGGAGCCACTCGGAGAAGACGACGCGGGTGAAGGCGCGGGCCTCGGGCTGACCGGTGTTGACCGAGAGGACACACTCGACGCGTGGGTACTTGGCGATACCAAGGGGATCAGCGTTTGGCTCGTCGCCGGCGGGGGAGGCGCCGCCGCTCATGGCCATGGGGTCGGCGGCTTCGGCGGGGAGGAAGCGTGTGTTGAACTCCCGCAGCGTGAACGCGCTGCCGGGAACATCGGCCACCGGCGTGCCGTCGGGGTTCTTGAGACCCTTCAAGGCGGGCCACCCGGCGGCGCGGCGGTTGCTGCCGTCGAAGAGGGCGTTCATGTCGCCGAGGATTTGCTGCATGACCTCGCGGTTGTCGAAGAGCGCGACGGCGTTTGCGGCGCGGAGATCGGGCTCCCCGGCGTTGAGGACGCCGGCTTCATCGGCCTGTCGCTTGTTGTCGTTGAAGCGGCTGACCACCTGATTGATAATGGTGCCCGGCGGCTTGGCGGCGATTGCCATCTTGTCGAGCCAGGGGCGGGCGAAGAACCCGACGCTGCCGACAACGGCAAGGCCCGCGGCGAGGCCAAACCACGGAACCTTTTCCTTCCACATGGACTCGCGAACGACCGAGACGGGCATGAGGTTGCCGCCGACGGTGTTGAGGCCGAGGCCCTGGAGTGCGAGGCCGTAGCAGGTGACGAGGTTGAGGGAGGCGGTGTTGAAGGCCTGAGCGCGTTCACCCTCAACGGTGACGCGCTTGAACTGCTCGATGCGGTAGACATCGAGGGAGAGTTGCTGCTTGAGGTACTTGCGAAGACCGGGGAGTTCGAAGGTAGAGCCGACGCCGATGAGGCGGGAGAGGTTGGCGTCGCGGTTGAGGGACTGGAAGTACCCGATGGAGCGCTGGATGTCCTGGGCGAGATCGGTGAAGACGGGACGCATAGCCTGGAAAACCTGGCGTGCGTGCTTGGTGTCTTCGGCCTCGCGCTTGAGCTTCTCGGCCTTGGGGTACGTCAGCTGGAACTGGTTGACGAGGGCCTCGGTGAACTGGTGCCCACCGATGGGGAAGGTGCGAACCCAGACGCGGCCGGGTGTGGCGATGACGAGGTCCGTCGAGGTGGTGCCGACGTCGACGATGATGGTCCCGGGGGACTGGTTGTCGAACTGAAGGTCGTACGCGAGGGCGTTGTAGACGGCGATGGGGCTGAGGACGACGTGGTTCGGGACGAGGCCAACGTCCTGGAGCATCGTGAGCCGTTCCATCACGCGATCGCGATGAATGGCGAAGATGCCGACTTCAATCTCGGGAGAGTCGGGGGTGACGAAGGTCTGGTAGTCCCACTCGACCTGCTCGAGGGGGAAGGGGATCTGCTGCATCGCCTCGAACTTCACGATGTCGGGAACCTTCTTGGGTTCGACCGGCGGGAGCTTCGCGAAGCGAGCGAAGGCGGAGTGACCCGGGACGGAGACCGCGATGGTCGCCTTGGTCAGGTCGTACTGGCTGGTCAACTGACCGAGCGAGACGCGGATGACGTCGTTTGCGTCAACGCCGGGCGTGGAGAGCGGCTTGGCGTGCTGCACGACCGCGAAGTCCAGAACCTTTGCACCGCCATCGCCGGTGGCTTCGAGCTTCAGCGCTTTGATCGATGACGCGCCGACCTCGATACCCCAGCTCACAGTCGAAGATGCCATACCAGTGCTCCTCACAAAGCTCGAACACGGTCGGGTCGAAGAACCCGCCGCCCGGATGGGCCGCACATCCTACACGAACCCCCCCACTCTTCGCCAACTCGGATTTCTCTCGCCGACCATCAGGGTACGGCCTACCGACCCCAACTGTTCCCCACCGAGCGTCACCGCTTCGTAACGGGATCAGGACATCGCCATGCTCATGCTGCTCACCATGGTGTTTCCCTCGGGGTCCATGGCCGCGGCGTAGTTGAAGAGGTCCACCTTGGTGGGCCGTGCGATGCGCATGGTGGCGACGAGGTTGCCGACGCTGCACCAGCGGGTGGGATTCTGCTGCCAGGCCATCGCGGCGACGAGTTCGTCGGGCTTGTTTTCCGCGAGGAGTGTGACCATCTCGCGGTCGTGGGCGAAGACCTGGTTGCGGGCGTTGACGACTTCCTGGGCCTCGCCGGAGAGGGGGCCACTATGGCCGTAGGTGGGTCCGAAGGCGGGGCCGACGTGGCTGAGGTCGGCGGAAGAGACGATGAGCGTGCGGCCGGGGAGGGCATCGATGGTCTTGCGCATGGCCTCGACGAAGGGATCTAGGGCGAGGCCGGTGCCGTCGTAGGAGAGCCCCTCGTTCACACTTGGGTCGTGGATGAGGGCGCCGAAGACCTTGGGGAACTTGCCGGATTCATCGGGGCCGAAGACATGCTGGATCCAGGGGATCTGCAGCTCGATGGAGTGTTCGCGCTCGTGGTCGTAGCGGTTTTTGAGCAGTTTGTCGGTGTTTTCGGGGCCGAGGTTGGCCTGGAGGGCGTTGAGCAGATCGCGGTCGAGTTCGCAGGTGCCGAAGGCGGTCTCGTAGCCCTTGTCGCAGCCGCAGACGCCGGTGGCCTCGCCGAAGTGGTTGGTGCCCAGGATGATGACGCGGTCGGGGCGGTCGGCGACGCGGAGGCGGCCGTATGCCGAGGCGTAGTTCAGCCAACCACGCTGGTAGTCGAGGTGCGGGGCGACGATGGCCTTCGGGAGGCCATCGACGCTGGGACGGGCGGCGTCCTTGAGTGCGGCGGCCATCCACTCGTCCATGACCGCCCGGAGCTTCTTGGAGCCCATGGCGGTTTTCTCATCGGCCGACATTTTCTCGAACTGGTCGCCGGCGTCGTGCTGGGCGATGCTGTCGATGAGGGTGGCGGTGGTTGCAGGTGGAAGTATGGGGCTGGCGTCGAAATCGGCCCGCATTTTGGCGACGATGGCGTCGAAGGAGGGTCCGAAGAGGAGACCAGCGTCGTCGAGCTGGGCGACGAGGTGTTCAAGGCTTTCCCTGGTGAGCCCGCGGCCAACGGCCTGGGTGATCTCGTCGAGGGACTTCTGGCCGTCCATAAGAGGAAGGATGAACTGGGCGGCGGGTACGGTGAAGACGACCTTCTCGGAGATTTGACGGGCGTCGGCGAGGCCGAGGGCCATTTGGTTCCCGAACTGGGCGGGGAACCCCCTTACCGGACGCAAACGCGGGCGTTGTTGGTGGGCGGCGTTCGGGTCAAACTTGGGTGCTTCGGGGGCGGGATTGGTCATAGTCGGCAACTCTAGGGAGGAAGCAGAGAGGTGCCGCGAGAGAAGTTGAAATAGTCCGGGGAGGCGCTAGACTCTCAGCCCGGTCCACTCAGGCCCGGGGTTGTTCATCGCGAGGTATTCAGAATGGCTCTCGACCTCTCTAAGTTTAAGCCCGGCCAGCAGGTTGTCTGCACCGTGGAGAAGCTCCCCCGCACGGAAGACGCGGAGAGCACGATTCTGCGTCTGATGCGGCGTGACGCGAAGAATCGGCTGGCCCTTCGCCGGGCGCAGCGGGTTCGTCGCCAGCGGATGGTTGTGTACAACCGTGGTAACCGCGACTGGGTCAGCCGCGAGAAGCCGGCGCAGGTGGTGTTGGCTCGTCCGGGGCAGTCCTGGACGATGTACTACACGCCGGATGCGGTGGGCGACCTGAACTCGGTTGCCGGGTACCTGTCGGTGAAGTCGGCCTAAGGCCGGAACATTGAACGAACATGAGGCCCTCGCGCGAGCGGGGGCCTTATTGTTTTTCATGCGATACATGGTTCAACTGGCGTTGTGCGTTGTGGCGGTGGTGCTGGGACTGATGGGGTGCGGGAAGAAGGAGCCTGTCTTGGCTCCGGCGGATCAGTCGTACGTGGTGCGTGCGCGGCTGGTGTCGAAGCCGACGGAGGGTTCGTACCTGACGATGCACCACGCGGAGATCCCGGAGTTCAAGAACCAGGCGGACGCGACGGTGGGGATGAAGGAAATGGTGATGGAGTTCGCTGAGCTGACGCCGAGCGCGACGGCGGAGCTTGCGGGGATCGCGGAGGGGGATGGGGTGGAGGTCGCGTTCGAGGTGCGATGGAAATCGGACCCGCGAATGCTGGTCACGAAGCTGACCAAGCTGGCTCCGGGGACGGAGTTGGGCCTGAAGAAGCAGCTCGAAGCTGGCGAGTGAAAAAAGGGAAAAACCCGGCACCCAGAAACAAAACCGAGCGCCGGGTCTCGTGGGGGTCTGGATTGTCGCGGACAACGGCCGGTGAACCCGGTCGCGAAAGAAGCGGACAGCAGTCCATGCGAGTGTTGCCGCGGATCGGTTTCAGGACACCCGAAAAATTTGTTCAGGACTTTGGGCCTGACGGGGCGGCGATACCGAGGCGGTCCATGGCCATTTTGAGATCGGACCAGACTTTGGCGCGGGTTTCGTCGGTGTAGTTGCGGAGGACGTAGGCGGGGTGGTACGTGGGCATGACGGCGAGTGGAGCGCCG
>JBEIUO010000749.1:0-1958 GCA_040374335.1 Phycisphaeraceae bacterium | reverse complement strand
CACGTTGATGCACATTCGTCTTAGAGGAGGCTCCCCCCTTCGGCCTTCTTCTTTTCGAGCGTGATGTTCATGCCCAAGCCCTTGAGTTCGTTGCAGAGCACGTCGAAGGCGACGGGCATGCCCGCCTCCAGCTTGTTCGTGCCCTTGACCATGCTCTCGTAGATCTTGGTGCGGCCTTCCACCTCGTCCGACTGGACGGTGAGGAGTTCCTGGAGGAGGTAGGCGGCGCCGTACGCCTCGAGCGCCCACACTTCCATCTCTCCGAAGCGCTGACCACCCGTGCGGGCCTTACCGCCGAGGGGCTGCTGCGTGATGAGGGAGTAGGGACCCGTGGCACGGGCGTGGATCTTGTCGTCCACCAGGTGGTGGAGCTTCAGGATGTACATGTAGCCCACGGTCGTCCGCTGCGTGAACGCCTCGCCCGTACGCCCGTCGAAGAGCTGGAGCTTGCACTGCGGCGGCATCTTCGCGAGGATCTCGCGCGGGTGCGGCCACGTTGCCGTCTTCTCGTGGTGCTCGAGACGCTCGGCCACGTGCTTGTTGGCCTCGTCGATCGCCGCGTGCACCTGAGTCTCGCTCGCGCCGTCGAACACCGGCGTCACGGCCTGGAAGCCCAGGACCTTCGACGCCCAACCGAGGTGGGTCTCGAGGATCTGACCGACGTTCATACGGCTGGGCACGCCCAGCGGGTTGAGCAGCACCTCGACAGGCGTGCCGTCTTCCATGAACGGCATGTCTTCCTCGGGAACGATGCGGGCGATGACGCCCTTGTTCCCGTGGCGACCCGCCATCTTGTCACCGATCGAGAGCTGCCGCTTGGTCGCGATATAGACCTTCACCATCTCCAGCACGCCGCTGGGCAGTTCATCGCCCCGCTTCATGTGGCTGACCTTGCGGTTCTTCTCCGTCCCGATCGCGGTGACGCGCGGCCAGAACTGCCGGTACAGCGTCTCCGCCGCGCCCTTGGTTTCCTTACCGCCCTTGATCCACTTGGGATCGAAGGTGCGGATCTGTTCCATGATGACTTCCGTGATGTCGCTGGCGCCCACCTTCTGACGGGTGTTCGGATCGACCATCGGGGTCCCGGTCGCGTCGTTGATCGCGTTCACCATCTGACGGAAGAGCGAGATGGACTTCTCGTCCATCAGCTTCTCGTAGTCGGCGATCTCCTTCTTGAGGAGCTTCTTCTGCTCCTCGTTCATGTGGAGACGACGGCTGAACTTGCGGGCGCCGATGACGACACCCTCCACGCCCGCCGGAACTTCCAGCGAGTCGTTCTTCACGTCCTCGCCGGCCCGACCGAAGATCGCGTGCAGCAGCTTCTCTTCGGGGGTGAGCTCGGTCTTGCTCTTGGGGCTGACCTTGCCGACCAGGATGTCGCCGGGGCCCACGCGGGCGCCGACCCGGATCACCCCGAACTCGTCGAGGTTCCGCAGCATCTTGTCCGACACGTTCGGGATGTCCCGCGTGAACTCTTCCCGACCCAGCTTCGTCTCGCGGATTTCCACGTCGAACGCGTCGATGTGGATGCTCGTGAACGTGTCGTCCTTCACCAGGCGCTGGTTGATGACGATCGCGTCCTCGAAGTTGTACCCGTCGAAGGTGTTGAACGCCACGAGCACGTTCTTGCCGATCGCCAGCTCGCCCAGGGACGTGCTCGCGCCGTCCGCCAGGACCCGGCCCTTCTCGACCTTCTCGCCCTTCTTCACGATCGGACGCTGGTTCAGGCACGTCCGCTCGTTCAGGCCAACGAACTTCCTCAGAACGTACTCGTCCGAGTTGTCGATGATCACACGCTCGGCGTCCACGAACGTCACCACGCCCGGGTTCTTGGCCGTGACCACCATGCCGCTGTTGTGACCGACCGACACCTCGATGCCAGTCGCCACGAACGGCGGCTCCACCTTGATCAGGGGCACCGCCTGGCGCTGCATGTTCGAACCCATCAGCGCGCGGTT
>JBEIUO010000834.1:0-1308 GCA_040374335.1 Phycisphaeraceae bacterium | reverse complement strand
CTGACCCGTTAGGTAGTTCACCCCGCCGAGCATGATGAGCGCCGTCGACGCCGCGTGCGTATCGATCGCCTTCAGAATGTCCTCGGTCCGCAGCGTGTGCTCCCCCTCGCGCGGCTTGAGCCGCACGAGCGCATCGCCCGTGCTAAACCCCGCGTGCTTCTGGTGAAACGCGATCTGACTCTTCACCGCGTACGAGTCGCTCGGAAACGCTGTGTCCTCGATGATGATCTTGTACCGCTCACGCGTCGGCCGGTAGAACGACACCATCAAGAGGTGCAGGTTCGTCGTCAGCGAGTTCATCGCCACGACCTCCTTCGGCATCGCCCCCACCACCCCCGCCAGCGTCCCGCGCACCTCTTCGTGATACGGCAACCACGGATGCTTCGCCGCGAAGTGCCCCTCCACTCCCAGCGCCGCCCAGTCCTCGAGTTCCTGCTCCAACGCGGCTCGCGTCGCCTTCGGCTGCAGGCCCAGCGAGTTCCCCACGAAGTACAGCGGCTCGCCGCTCGCGCACTTGGGGAAGTGAAACTGCTCACGGAACGCGCGGAGCGGATCCGCTGCGTCCTGCGATCTTGCAAACTGCTCGTCGAGCGGGAACGCTGCGGTCGTCATGGCTCAGTGAACTCCCGTCTGTGCGTCAAGCCCCAGGAACCGCATCGCGGTGCCCCGGAGCATCATGTCGGCCTGCTGAGAGGTAATCTCGCCGTGCATCGATCGAATCAACTCGCCCGGGTGCTCCTCGCCGAGTGGGAACGGATAGTCCGACCCCAGCGCGATCCGCTCCGCGCCAAACTGCCCGAGCAACAGCCGCAGCGCATCAGGGCTGTGCACCAGCGAATCAACGTAAAACCGCGCGCTCCGCCCCGGCGCCGCGATGTACTCCCGCGGATCGCGCGCATCCGCCGGAAACAAGTCCGGCCGACACGCACGCCCGTGCGCAACCCGCCCGATCGTCCCCGGGAAGCTCCCCCCACCGTGCGCGAAACACACCCGCAGCGCCGGGAACCGATCGAACACCCCGCCAAACATCATCGCGCAGATCGCGATCGTCGTCTCCGCCGGCATCCCCACCAGCCACGGCATCCAGTAGCTCGCCATCCGGTTCACCTGCTCGCTCGGCCCCGCGCCCCGCTTGTGCTGCCCAAACTGCACCATCTCCCAAGGATGCACAAACACGCACGCACCCAACTCCGCCGCGGCAGCAAAAACCTCCGCCACCGATGCATCATCCAGGTTCGCACCGTTCACGTTCGTGCCGATCTGCACGCCCGGCAGCTTCAACTCCCGCACGCACCGCTCGAGCTCACG
>JBEIUO010000144.1:0-6401 GCA_040374335.1 Phycisphaeraceae bacterium | reverse complement strand
GGAAGAACTGGGCATCGATCTCGAGAAGGTTGAGCTGTCTGACCTCGGCCGCGCCAAGAAGGTGACGATCGACAAGGACAACTCGACGATCGTCGAGGGCGCCGGTGCGACCGCGGAGATCAAGGCCCGCATCGACCAGCTCCGCCACCAGATCGACCTGTGCACCAGCGACTACGACCGTGAGAAGCTCGAAGAGCGTCTCGCCAAGCTCGCCGGCGGTGTGGCCCAGATCAATGTTGGAGCCGCGACCGAAGTCGAGATGAAGGAGAAGAAGGCCCGCGTCGAGGACGCCCTCCACGCGTGCCGGGCGGCTGTCGAGGAGGGCATCCTCCCCGGCGGCGGCGTGAGCGTGATCCGCGCCCGTCGGGCGCTGGACAAGCTCCGCAAGAAGCTCGATGGCGATGAGCGCAGCGGCTGCGACATCATCTACCGCGCGGTCTCGGCCCCGATCAAGCAGATCGCGGCCAACTGCGGGCTCGACGGCTCCGTGATCGCCAACAAGGTCGAGGAGTCCAGCGAGAACAACTTCGGCTACAACGCCCTTACCCACGAGTACGGCGACCTCATCAAGATGGGCGTCATCGTGCCGACCAAGGTCGAGCGCGTCGCGCTGCAGAACGCGGCCAGCGTCGCGGGCCTGCTGCTCACGACCGAGGCTGCGATCGTCGAGATCAAGGACAAGAAGAAGCCCGCTGGCGGCCACGACCACGACCACGGCGAAGATTACTGATTGAACCCGGCTGAACCGGTGAAACGTCCGTGAGACACAAGGCCCTCCACGAAAGTGGGGGGCCTTTCTCGTTGGTCGTCGAGCACGCTGCTCCCGGCGAGCTCAAGGTTCGAGCTTCACAACGATGCGATCTCGCTCATCGCGCCGCGCGGCCTTCTTCCGCGTCGCCGCACCGATGACGATCGGGAGTGAGCCGAAGAAGAGGACGGAGCAGGTGGCGACGGTCACCATGAGGCCGGTCTCACCACCGTGACGGAAGCCCCAGTAGACAACGGGCGCACCGATGACGGCCATGAGAACGAGGACCTTCCGCATGGATGGAGCGTATCACGAGCGGTCGCTGAGCACCCTGCGTTCTGGGTTTGTTCGGGGTGTTCGCGTGCCTTGAACGGAGCGATTCGGGCCCGGTGCCAGAATGGATTCGCGTGCTTCCGCATTGTAAAGAAGCCGGAAAAGTGGTCCGGGCGGCGGGGTGCGCGAAACCTTGTGCGGGCTCGGGCGTAGAGGACCGGCCGCACAACTCTGTGGGGCTTTCTGGAGATGAACATGCTGATTGGTTCCCGGCGTACGTCCCCGCTGCGTGGTCGACTGCTCTGCGGTGCACTCATGTGTGCGTTCCCCTGTGTGGCCGTCGCACAGCCCACGCAGTTCTTCGACCTCGGGGCCTTCTCGGCGCCGGCGTCGCCTCGGTCCGCGAGCGAGTACCTCGACTTCTCGGCGTTGAGCCTCTTCTCCTTTGGCGCGGGAGACAGCCTGACCGTGCGTTGGGTTCGCTTCGAAGTGACGGCACCGATCGAGCCGCCCCTCTTCCTGGACATCGACTCACGGCTTTACAACATCGAGAACCTCCCCAACGGCCTTACCTACGCGCTCTACAGCAACACGGGGCAGCTTCTCGCTCTGGACGACGCGGACGGGAGTTTTCCGACGAACGGTGCCGCGGGTCTTTCGTTTGGCTCGACGGACTTCCGTGTGCCCGCGTATACGCCGATCCTGCGGGGGCAGGACGGGACGCTCGCGCCGGGCGTGTACTGGCTGGCGCTCGCGGCGGGCACCACGGCGTCGGTCGTTGCGGGTCAGACGGGGTGGGATGTCACCACCAGCACCAGTTACCCGCTGGGCTTCTTCGAACCGGGAACGTACTACCTCGATCTGAGCTTCTCGGTGGGCAACACGACGCCTGTTGATCCGCCGGTGAACGACCTGTGCGCGAACGCGATGGTGATCTCCGAGAATACGGATCGGGCCACTCCCGTGTGGACCGGCACCAACGCCGGTGCGCTGAGCGACGGCGACTTCCCGTGCTACCGGAACAACGTCCCGCCCTTCGACACGAAGGACGTCTGGTTCAGGTACATCCCGAGCGCGACCGGCATCGTCGAAGTGACGGCCAGCGGCGGCGCGGGTGGTGCCGCGACGCCGATGCTCGATCGTTACAACGATGCCGCGGGGTGCGGCTCTGCGAGCGTGCAGTGCGTGGGCGGCGGCAGCATTGTGTTCGACGAAGGAACGCGGATGACGTTCCCCGTGACGCAGGGCGAGCCGGTGCTGCTGGCGCTCGCGGTGTTCGCCGGCGCCGTCGGCCCCATGGAGCTCAACGTCAACCTGATTCCTCCCCCGTGCACGCTCGTCATTCCTGACGGCGCGACACCCGAGAGCGAGCTGGCCTGCGGAGACGACATCAACGGCGGCTGCAACCTCGCGTCTCCGGCGTTCGACCCGATCGCGAATGGCCAGACCGTGACGGGCACGCTGTTCGACTCGCGGACGCTGCGCGACACCGACTGGTTCGAGTTCACGGTCGACAGGCCCTCGCGCGTCACGCTTACGTACAGCGCGCAGGCGCCGTCGGTGGTCTCGGTGCTGGCCCGGCCGGACGCCCCCGATCAGTGTTTCAACTTCGTCAGCTTCTTTGGCGAGGATTCGGACTATGCGCAGAGTTGCACCACGCGTACCGCGAGCGGCGAACTCGAGCCCGGTATCTATCGCGCGGTGATTGCCCATCGGTTCTTCGATGGTCTGGTTTGTGGTTCGGGGTACGAGCAGTACTGGATGCGGCTCGATGTCGAACCGACCGGCGCCTGCCCCGCGGACTACAACCAGGACGAGGGCGTCGACAGCGACGACGTGATCGCCTTCTTCGGCGACTGGGACGCGGGGGAGTCGGCCGCTGACTTCAACGATGATGGCGGAGTCGACGCGGACGACGTCATCGTGTTCTTCGCCCGATGGGACGCGGGGTGCTGACGCCGAAGCGGCGTAAATGGCAAAGCGATAAAGCGAAAGGCAGCAAATAGGAACTGAGGCGAGAGCGCAAGCTCTCCGAGTCCAACAGGACATTGTCCAGCCTCGTGCGAACCGGCCCCAACGAAAGACCCCGAGCTTCGGCTCGGGGTTTTCCTCATTCGGCGACTGGAGCCCACGCTCCGGTCTCTTGTTTGTCGCTGTTCGCTTTATCGCTTTGCCATTTGTGCTTCAGCATCCCCCGTCCCAGCGTCCGAAGAACGCGATCACGTCATCGCCGTCGACGCCGCCGTCGCCGTTGAAGTCCGCTCTCGCTTGCCCTGAGTCCCACAGCGCGAAGAACTCGATCACGTCGTCGCCGTCCACACCGCCGTCGCAGTTGAAGTCCGCCGGGCAGATCGACAGCACCGCGGGAGCGCTGGTCACGCTGCCGCAACCGTCGGTGACCACGCAGAAATAGAACCCCAGGTCGCTCTGACCGACCCCCGAGATGGCGAGGTGAGATGCCGTCGAGCCCGCGACCGATGAGCCAAAGCCGGTCGGGCCGTCGCTCAGCGCGAATGGGCCGCGGTACCACTGGTAGCCGACGGTCCCGGTCGAGCCCGACGGTGACACGCTGAAGTTCGCGGTGCCTCCCGCGCACGAGATCGCGGGCGCGGGCCCCTGGAGCACGAAGCACGCGCCGCCCGGGGGCGGCACGCTCTCGGCCCATGTGGTGGCGACGCGGATCTCATCCGTGGTGAAGCCGCCGTCGTTGGAGAGCATCAGAGCGGTCGGGAGTGTGACGGAGTTCACCAGCGAGTGAGCGCTCGGGAAGGCCGGCTTGCCCTGGCTGAGCGGCGGATTCACATACAGGCGATAGGCGGTCTGGGCCCCCATCACTTCGAGTTCGAGCACGAGCAGCGCGGTCTGCCCTTCGATGACGGGGATGCCGCTGTCGGCGAACTGATACCGGCCCAGCCGCATGCCGTAGGTGTTGTACGTGAGAGGCTGGCCGATCATCGAGTAGCCGCCGAAGGAGAGCCCGCCGAACGTGCCCGAGCCCGCCTCCGGCCGCAGCAGGAACGAGATGAAGATGTGGTTGGCAGGCGTGGGGATCGGCGCGTACGGGCGCGAGTACGACGCCGCGTTGAAGCTGCCGCCCGCTGGTGTCACCGCGCCACCCGCCGTCTGCCTGAGCAGCGGGTACGAGAGGCCTGTCCCGCCGACGGAAGTGACGAGCGCACTCGCGGAATCGGTCCACGGCGCTGTCCAGCCGCTGCCGCCGGCCGAGCCATCGAGGTTCGCGCGCGGGCCGTTGCCGAACCCCTCGTACGCAATGACCGAGGCACGAGCACCCGCGACGCTGAACAGGAAAGCCGCGAACACCGCCGACTGGGCCATGAGTCTCATCGTGCACTCCTTTTCTGATGCGCGGCACGGGACCGTGCGGCGCGAGCATGCGTCAACCCGTCTCCCGCTCGCTGAGCAAAGCTAACACGGCGCGAGCGAAGAATCACGCGAAACCGGGGCGGAGTCGAGCAAACAAGAATCGTTCTTATATGATGTGCCGGGATGAACCCGCGTCTCCCTCGCGCGTGCGGGGGAATCCCCCACGACGGGCTCGGGGGCGCGGCCTCTGTGATCCCGCAGAAGGAGGTGCGCCGTGTCGAACGACATCATCGCCCTCGTCGCTCGGTTCGTGGATGCGGAGACCGGTGCGCTGCTCACGTTTCCCGATCTTCGTGTTCGCTTCGTCGACGCCGATGCGCTCTCGGATGACGTGCTCGGGACTTCGCCGCTGGATGCGGAGGGCGCCGCGCGCGTGCTCATCACACCGTCGAGCTACCGCTCCGGGCTCGTGGGCACGACCGGTGTTGTGCTCGGCGAGCAGCGCCCGGGCCTCTGCTGCGAGGTTGCGTGGGACACTCCCGTTGAGCGGTGCCACCCGGTGACCGGTGTGCCGGACCGCACGGTGGACTTGGGCACGTTCCGCTTCCGGCGCGGGGAGGGAGTCGGCGACGACTGGTTCGCGCTCTTCCCGCCGCCGTCGCCGTACTACTATCGTTCTTACTTTGCGAAACAGAGGCTCAGCACCCCGCATCCCAGCGGCCGAAGAAGAAGATGACATCGTCGCTGTCGACGCCTCCGTCGAAGGTGAGATCGGCGGGCAGAAGGCCCGAGTCCCAATCCGCGAAGAAATTGATTACGTCGTCGCTGTCGACGGCCGCGTCGTTGTTGTAGTCGGCGATCGGGTCGACGATGATCACGGCCGGGCGGGTGGGGAAGGAGCCGCAGGAGTCGGTGACGAGGCAGTCGTAGAGGCCCGCGTCCTCGCACTCGGTGGGGTCGACGTGGAGCGTGTTGGTCGACGTGCCTGTGAAGCGACCGCCGAAGCCCTCCTGGATCGGGATGTACTCGCCTTGCTGGTTGCGCTTGCGCCACTGGTAGGCGATCTGGCCGCCCGGCTGACCGGTCGTCGCGCTCACGGGGAAGTCGAGCGGACGGCCCGAGAGCACGGTGAGGCTCGGGGGTTGTTGCACGATCGTGATGCTCGACGAACCGAACGCGATGGTTCCGTCTTCGGCTGGTACGCCGCTGGTCTGGCCGCGGCTGGCGACGATGTTCGTGATGGGGAGGGTGAGGTCGCACGCGTAGATCGCGATGCGACCACCAGCGCCCGCGCCCCAGAAGTTGCTCCCGGCGGCTCCGCCGTTGGCGGCGATGGAGCCGTTCCCCAACAGGCGGTCCGCCTCGATCAGGATCGCGCCACCCGAGCCCGAGCCGGCGGGCCCCGACCCGGAAGTACCGTTGGAGGTGATCGTGCCGTTCAACGTCAAGACGTTCCCGACTGCCAACCGCAGCGCGCCGCCGCCGGTTCCGCCGCTCTGACCGCCGGAATCGCTCCCACCGCCGCTCCCGGGCTCGGTGGGGTTGGTGAGCGAGTCGTATGCCTCGCCGCCGGCGAAGGGACCGGCCGCGGCACCCTGGCCGCCGTGTCCGGCGCCCGCACCGCCAGAGCCGCCGTCGGTGCTGCGTGTGCCGGCTCCCGGCCCCTGATCAGAGCCGAAGCCGCGGCCGTCGCAGGTGATGATGGAACCCGCGTCGATTGAAGCGTTGCCGCCGACTTCGAGCGTCGGGTAGAGCCCGGAAGTCCAGAGCACGGTGTTCCCGCTCCCGGAGAGGGCGAAGTTGCCGTTCACACGGTTGTTCCCGCGCGGCAGACGAAGGCTAGAACTCGCGGAAAGCGTGAGGTTGCCAGGGATGTTGATAGGTTCTGCGCACGTGAGGCCAGACGCGTTGGTCACCGAGACGTTCGCCGGGAACGCGACGGCCTGGTTGAAGGTGAGGTTCGAGCCCGCGTCGGCGGAGACGTCGCCGAGCAGGTTGACGAGTTGATCGAACTGCGCCGTCACGCCTCCGGTGAGCGCCACCGGCACGTTGAGCT
>JBEIUO010000823.1:0-1424 GCA_040374335.1 Phycisphaeraceae bacterium | reverse complement strand
CCTCGGTGAGGGTTGGCACAACAACCACCACTACTACCCCGGCGCCGTGCGGCAGGGCTTCTACTGGTGGGAGATCGACGTCACCTACTACACCCTCTGGACGCTTCAGAAGCTCGGCCTCGTCTGGGACCTCAACCCGGTTCCGAAGCGGGTCTACGAGCGTGCCGCCGCCGAAACCGGGGCGAAGGGGGGCGGGTGAGGATCGCGATCGTCGGAGGGGGAGTCTCTGGCCTCACCGCCGCTTACCTGCTCGCCAGGAAGCACGAAGTCGTTGTCTTTGAGCAGGACCGTCGCATCGGCGGTCACACCAACACCGTTGACGTCACCGAGGCCGACCGGACGATCCCCGTCGACACTGGGTTCATCGTCTTCAACGACCGCACCTACCCAAACTTCATCGCCCTCATGCAGAAGCTGGGTGTGGAGTCTCGTGAATCCTCGATGAGCTTCAGCGTCCGCTGCGAGCGCACCGGGCTCGAGTACAACGGCACGTCCTTCCGCACGCTCTTCGCCCAAAAACGCAACGCCCTGCGTCCGCGCTTCCTGCGGATGCTCACCGAGGTCCTCCGGTTCAACCGCGAGGCCATCGAAGCCCTCAAGGCCGACTCGGAACAGACCCTCGGTGCGTACCTCGAACGCAACCGCTACTCGCCGAACTTCCGTGATTACTACGTCGTTCCGATGGGGGCCGCGATCTGGTCCGCGCCTGCCGCGGCGATGCTCGCGTTCCCGCTGCGGTTCTTCGTGGCGTTCTTCAAGAACCACGGGATGCTGTCGGTGAACGATCGCCCTGTGTGGCGGACGGTGGTGGGGGGTTCTCGTTCGTATCTCGGGCCGCTGTGTCAGGGATTCGCGGACTCCGTGCGTCTCGACGCGCCGGTGATCTCTGTTCGTCGGGATGCACCGGGGGTAGTGGTCCGCTGGAAGCCAGCGACCGAAGGGGCCCGTGAAGAGCGGTTCGACCATGTGATCATGGCGTGCCACTCCGATCAGGCGCTCAAGCTGCTCGCGGATCCAACGGAGGCCGAGCGCGAGGTGCTGGGCGTGATGCCGTACCAGGAGAACGAGGCGATCCTGCACACCGACGCGAGCGTGCTGCCCCGGCGCCGCCTCGCGTGGGCCGCGTGGAACTACCACGTGCCCGCCACACCGCTCGAGCGCGTCTCGGTCACGTACAGCATGAACATCCTGCAGGGCATCGACTCGCAGACGCAGTACTTGGTCACGCTCAATCGCTCCGACATCATCGCCCCCGAGAAGATCCTCCGCCGCATCGTCTACCACCACCCGCAGTACACGCTCGCAGGCGTCGACGCCCGGGCCCGCTGGCGGGAGATCAGCGGCAGGCTGAACACGCATTACTGCGGCGCGTACTGGGCCAACGGTTTCCACGAGGACGGCGTGAGCAGCGCGTTGCGGGTGGG
>JBEIUO010000415.1:0-3538 GCA_040374335.1 Phycisphaeraceae bacterium | reverse complement strand
TGTTGTTGATTTTTGTGGTGCGGTTGGGTGTTTGGACTATTTGGGGGTTGGTGTTGCGGGGGCGGGGCTCACGAAGGGGCCGGCGGGGTTGCCGTGTGTGGTTGGGGTTGCGATGGGCGCGGCGATGTCGCTGCGGTCGTGGCGGGTGGCGGGGTCGATTGGGTGGTGGGCGGCGGTGGCGTGCGGCGCGGCGGTGGCGGGGGGCGTGATCGCGTTGGTGGCGATGCGAGCGGGGCCGATGGGGGCGGTGACGCAGTCGCCGGCGGGGTTTTTGTGGGACATGCGGAAGGTGGGGGCGATTGTGTTGCTGCCGCTGATTGCGTTGGGGGCGGCGTCGCCGACGTCGTTTGCGATGGTGTGGTTGGTGAGGCAGAGCGCGGAGGATGAAGGGGCGACGCGGGTGGCGCGGGGGGTGTTGTGGGCGGTGGTGGTGAGCTTGTGCGTGTACGCGGTGGTGGGGATTTCGAACAACAGGTACGCGATGCCGGCGCTGGCGGCGGTGCCGGTGGCGATGGCGTGGTGTGTGCGGGAGGCGGAGGCGCGGCGTGCGCGGAGCGGGTGGGCGCGGTTTGTGCGGCGCGGGGTGCCGTGGATGCTGGCGTGTTTGACGGTGGGCGCGGGGGTGAATGTGGCGTGGAGCGAGGATCGGCGGGAGCGGATCAGCGGGCGGCAGGCGGGGGAGATGATCGCGAAGTCGCTGAAGGATGGGGACGCGGTGTGGGCGAATCAGGTGGTGGAGTATCGGGCGGAGGTGTTGTGGTACGCGGAGCGGGCGTGTGCGCGTGAGGGACGGAGTGTGCGCATGAGGTGGATGCCGGGCGGGGGCGCGGGGGCGACGGCGATGCCGCCGAGTGGGGCGCTGGTGGCGGTGTTGGTGCCGCGGGATGGGGCGGTGAGCGTGGGCGAGTATGAGCGGGCGGCGGAGGAGTGGGAGGTTGTGTGGCGTGGGCCGGTGCACAAGTATGAGGTGGAGCTGAGGCGGGTGCCGTGAGGTGGGAGGGGGCGTCGTGGTGAGGATGGGGGCAGTACACTGGGGGCATGGCGACGATACTGCCGTTTGAGCGGAACATCAGGAACATCCGGCGGTACGCCGAGATCATCGGGCTGCTCGCGAAGTACGGGTTGGGGGACGTGGTCCAGGAGCTCGGGCTGGAGCGTTTTTTGGAGCGGGGAGCGCGGATCGCGACGGCGGGGCGTGCGAATCCGGAGTTTGAGCAGATGCCGCGGCAGGTGCGGATTCGGCGGGCGATGGAGGAGTTGGGGCCGACGTTTATCAAGCTGGGGCAGGTGTTGTCGACGCGGCCGGATTTGATACCGGAGGAGTGGGCGGAGGAGTTCAAGAAGCTGCAGGATGGGGCGCCGCGGCTTGAGACCGGGGTGGTGAAGATGCGGCTGCGGGAGGAGCTGGGGGACAAGATCGAGGAGTTGTTTGAGAGCATCGATGAGGAGCCGTTAGGTGCGGCGTCGATGGCGCAGACGCATGGGGCGAAGTTGCGGAGCGGGGAAGAGGTGGTGGTGAAGGTGCTCCGGCCGGGGATCCAGGAGATCACCGAGAGCGACATGGAGGCGATGCGGCTGATCGCGGAGTTTGCGGAGCAGCGGTTTGGGGACTTGGGGTACAGCCCGCTGGAGGTGGTGAATCAGTTTGCGAAGGAGTTGGCGAAGGAAGTGGATTTGAGGATGGAGGGGCGGGCGACGGATCGGTTGCGGGGGATGTTTGAGGGTGATGCGTCGGTGGTGTTTCCGAAGGTGTATTGGAGCGCGACGACGCAGAACGTGCTGACGGTGGAGCGGATGCAGGGGGTGTTGCTGTCGCAACTGAAGCCGGAGGATTTGACGGCGGAGGAGCGGCGGAGTGTGGTGGAGGCGGGGGCGCGGGCGCAGCTGAAGCAGTGTCTGGAGGTTGGGTTTTTCCATGCGGATCCGCATCCGGGGAACTTGTTTGCGTTGCCTGGGGGGCGGATCGGGTTCATTGACTGCGGGATGACGGGGCAGTTGGATGATCGGACGACGCAGGAGTTGGCGGAGCTGGTGGCGGGTGTGGTGCAGGGGGATCTGGATCAGGTGATCGATGTGATCCAGAGTCTGGCGGATGTGGACGTGGAGGTGATTGAGAGTCGGGCGTTTCGCGCGGACGTGCGGGAGTTTGTGAGTCGGTTCGACAACACGCCGCTGGAGCAGTTGAACTTCGGGTTGTTGTTGCGGGAGTTCTTCGACAAGATCCGAGCGCACAAGGTGCGGTGTCCGGCGGATCTGGTGCTGCTGATCAAGGCGCTCACAACGATCGAGAGCGTGGCGACGACGCTGGATCCGGAGTTTGAGTTGGCGGCGTATGCGCGGCCGTACGTGGTGGCGCTGGTGAAGCGGAAGTACAGCATCAGCGCGGCGCGGAAGCGGCTGAGGGGGAGTTTGGTGAAGTATGCGGAGTTGGCGGAGGATTTGCCGCGGGAGATCCGGTGGATCGTGGGTCAGGTGAAGAAGAACCGGCTGGCGGTGAACCTGGAGCACCGGGGGCTGCAGAAGCTGACGGAGACGGTGGAATCGGCGAGCCGTGCGGTGAGTCTGGCGATGTTGGTGGCGGCGCTGGTGGTGGGGTCGGCGATTCTGGTGCTGGCGTCGCGGGGGTCGGACGGGCTCGCGCTGAAGCTGCTGGGGAGCGGGGGCTTTTTGTTGGCGTCGTTTCTGGCGCTGGTGATGGTGGTGAAGCGGAAGTGAGCGGGGTTAGCGGAGGACCTCGTCCATCTTCTTCTTTTCGGCGGGGGTGGTGCCGGAGACGGGGATGTGTTCGAGGAGGTTGTTGACGATGTCGTCGGTGGAGATGTGATCGGCTTCGGCGTTGAAGTTGAGCATGACGCGGTGGCGGAGGACGGGGCGGGCGACGTGCATCACGTGTTCAGGGGTGACGTGCGAGGAGCCGGCGATGGCGGCGGCGGCGCGGGCGGCGAGGACGAGGTATTCGCTGGCGCGGGGGCCTGCGCCCCAGGCGAGGTAGTCGGTGACGAGCTTGGGGCGGGTGAGGCCGAGGTCCATGGGCTCTTTGACGCGGGTCGCGCGGACGAGGCGGAGGGCGTAGGCGATGACGTGATCGGCGACGGGGATCTGGCGGACGATTTCCTGGATGTGACGGATGCGGGATTCGTCGAGGACGGGGCGGATGACTTCGGAGCCCTTGGTGGAGGAGCGGCGGACGATTTCCATTTCGTCGGCCATGCCGGGGTAGCGGATCTGGATCTGGAACATGAAGCGGTCGAGCTGTGCTTCGGGAAGGGGGTAGGTGCCTTCCTGTTCGATGGGGTTCTGGGTTGCGAGGACGAAGAAGGGCTGGGGGAGTTCGTGGCGTTGGCCGCCGGCGGTGACCTGGCGTTCCTGCGTGGCTTCGAGGAGCGCGGCCTGGGTCTTGGGGGGCGTACGGTTGATTTCGTCGGCGAGGATGACGTTGGAGAAGATGGGGCCTTTGACGAATCGGAGGACGCGTTGACCGGAGGCCTTGTCGTCTTGGATGACCTCGGTGCCGGTGATGTCGCTGGGCATGAGGTCG
>JBEIUO010000353.1:0-3912 GCA_040374335.1 Phycisphaeraceae bacterium | reverse complement strand
CTCGTCACGCTCACGAGCGGCCTTTCGATCCTGCTCTTCGCGCTCACGCTGGTACCGGCGCTCTTCTTCAGAACGGACACTGGTGGCCTTGAGTTCCTGCTCCTGGCGCTCACGCTCGATCTTCTTCTCAGCCAGAGACAGAGCGTTCTGCGCCTCCATCCGCTCCCGCTCCATGCGTGCCGACAGTTCTTCCTTCTCGCGGGCGAGCCGGGCCTCGAGCTGACGCATCTCGTAGTCGCGCTGATCACGCAACTGCTTCCGCTCGTCCTCCAGGCGCGCCTGCTCCAGTCGACGGCGCTCTTCCATCTCACCCACATCACGCTTCCGACGCTCTTCCGCCTCGGAACGCATGCGCTCGGCGTACTGCCGCTCCTGCTCCAGACGCTGCTGGTCGGCCATGCGCGCCGTCTCGGAGATGCTGTGCTGCTGGCTCTGCGCGGACGCGAAGATCTGCGTGAGGGTCGTCAGCAGCATCTGGCTCTGGTCAGTCTGCGCCTTCATGGCGCGGTCTGCCCGGTTGGCCTCGTCGCGCATCATTCGCTCAGTGATGGCCTGGACGCCCGCCGCCGCGTTTGTCGCCAGATCGATGCGCTCCTGAGCGCGCTTGTCGTCGTCCGAGCGGAGGCGCTCACGCTCCTCGAGCAAAGCCTGCTCGAGAGCCATAGCCCTCTGGTCAGCGGCCTCGACCGCCTTCTCGAACATCCGGCTCATCTCGGTGGCCATGCCAGCCGCGGCCCCGCCGTCGTCCCCGCCACGGTCGTAGATGATGGGGCTCTGCATCCCCATGCCCATGCCCATTCCCATGGCGTTGCCCCCGTTGTTGTTTGAGGCGGCCTCGTCGGACTCTGCCTTCTTGGCCCTGCGGATCTGCTGGAGGGCGGCGTGATGCTCGCTGATCACCAGCGTGATCTCCTTGCCCATCTCCTCGCCCCGGATGTCGATGGGGCGGAGCTTGAACATCATCCGCCCGGTTCCGGGCTTCGGCATGGCTTCGTAGAACTCACGAACCATGTCCTCTTCAGTCGCGTAGGCGTCGATGGCCCCGAGACCGACAGGGATGCCGTTCTCCCATCGCCAAACACGCAACTGCGTGACCGTGGGGAACTGCGAAGCCTGAGCGTAGAGCTTGGGGCTCGTCGCGCGGCCGATCGTGATCGCCTCGTTGCCGAAGAGGTCTGTACCACGGCCAGGGTTCCCGCCGATGAGCGGGTTCGGGCCGAGGTTCGTCACGTTCGGATCGTTGAGAGTCGCGAGGGTGTCGTCGTCCTCGTCGGCCCAACCGTCGTCGTCATCCTCCGCCTCATTGAGGATCGAGGGCGGGGGTGCAGCCGAAGTGTGCCGCTGCTGCGTCGCCTCATCATCGGTCTTTCCGCGAGAACCCTTCCGTGGGGGCATGCTCTATCCTCCGTGCCCCGACAGGTAACCACTCCGTCCGCGCGCGCCTAGACGCGCGAGACATGACAGAGTAAGGTTCCCGACATGAGCAGCCGCATTTCACTCTGGGGCAAGGCACTTGCGGGGCAACCCGTCAATCGAGAAAACAACAGGCTCCCTCTTCGGGGGCTCACACGGCCGAAAGTTGAGGTGCGCGGCCCGAAGCAAGAGGTACCCCCCACACCGCCCGCTCCCCAGAAGGGAGAAGCGGCGGGTACCGGAGAGGAGTTTCGACGGCCTGAAGTGTCTGACCGCACCTCTGTGTACTCCACGCCAGAAACGTGGAACCACAAGTTCATGAAGGAGCGGCCCGCCCGAGCGTACACGCCCTCGGAGTTCCCTCCTGGCCGCCCGCGCATGAAGAAGGAGCAGCGCCGCAGGAACACGCTGAGCATCGCCGTCTCTGAAGAGGAGGAGAAGCTCATCCGCGCCGCGGCTGCCGACAAGGGCGTGTCGATGTCTGACTGGGCACGCCGTGCCTTCTTCCGCTACATGGGCAGGAAGCCGCCCGTCCGCGACATGCGTCGAGCAGACTGGTCGAAGGGACCGGAGACGCTGAAAGACGACGACGAATAGAAACAAGAGGGGCGGTCAGCCCCGCGCCGACCGCCCCAGATTGTGACCCGAACCCTGCCTGCCTGCCGTGTCCCGGAGTCAGTCTTAGTGTATACGGCACTCCCATCAGCGTCAACGAGAGTGCTGCGATTTCTTCACTCTGTCGGGTACTCGGGAAGCGTGTAGTACGAAGGCAGACGCTGGGGCACGATGGGTGTAGCACGAAGTGCTTCGGTCACCTGCCTGTCGAGGATGCGGCCTGCCGCGCAGAACTTCGCCTCCTTTGCTTCGCATCCGTTCTTGCACACGTCCATGTGCTCGTCTCGCAGCGTCATCGCCCAGAGCATCCTTGCGATCTCATCATCCACGCCCATGTTCACTCCTGCGTCATTGCGACGCGCCGAAGGTACTATTCGGATCCGGCTCGCAGTACGAGACCCCGTAAGCCGGAAGTTGACTGTACCAGCAGCGCAGCCCGCTCCTGGGCGGCTCCATGGGCTTCCACTCTGCCCTGACCACTTCAGGCTCCTTACGTTCCGGCTGCGCCGCGCAACCGAATAGCAGTATGAACATCACGCTCATCACTTCTCCTCGCGACGGTGTTCGCCGCGTTCGATGGCGTCGCTGTAGTCCAACACCCTGTTGTCGTTGCTGCCGCGCAGGTACGCCACCACGGCGGGACGCTCTGCCTTGAGCTCCTCGTTTTCCTTACGGAGCCGTTCGATCTCGGCAACGAGCGCACCCGCCTCTGCGGGGTAGACCGGCCAACAATCGGAACTGTCAGCAGACCTTCGCAGGCAGTCGATCACGTAGTTTAGGGCGCTACTCATCGGTCTTCCGTCATGTGGTAGGTTCTGCACTCGGTCACCATTCGGACGACAACAGGAACCGTGAGGTGATTACCCCACTCAATCGCCTCATCGCGTGAGGCGAATCGCTTTGCCTCCTTGATGGACGTCGTGCGGCCGCCCCCTGTCGGGATGCCCGCTTCTCGGACGTACCACGGAACTCCGCTGTACTTCACGATGGCGAGCAGCACCCAGTAGGTGTGGTTCTCTTCAAACTTCACCCTTTCTCCTCTGCGTATGGCTGCGCCACTCAGCGTGTTCCGTGCTCACGATCATGCGAAGCCTCTCGATCTCTTCGAGGGCGTTCGCGAGGTCGATGACGATGTGGCCTTCGTAGAAGGTCCTGTGCTCCATCTGCTCCGGACGCAGATGCCTGGCCCTGATTGCCTCAATGTCCAGTCGTTCAGATTTCATCGTCCCCCTCCCTGTGCTTGTTCTGCCGCATCGCTTCAATCAACCAGCGGTACGGGTTTCGATCGTCTGCGTACGTGAGCTCCAACATGGCGTCTTTCGGTTCAGTCTGGAGCCACGCCATCGTCAGCGCCTTCTCGTAGTTCCGTCCCCGCTGAGCACTGTCCGACGCGATCTGGCGAACCGTGCGGATGAGCCCTTCCGGCGTGGCCGGCACCTCAGGACAGTTATCAACCCGCTCACCGACGCGCAGTTCCATCATGAGCGAAGTGCGGAAGGTACGCAGGGTTTCGATGGCGTCCCTGGCCTTCCCTGCGGCGATCTGACCCGCCACGAGAGGTCCGCTGATTGTGGCAGTCTGGCCGTAGTCCCCCACGATCTGACCCACGAGGTCTTCGTAGAAGGCTCGGTAGTTGTGGTTGCCGTGGGGGTACGTCCTGAGTTGGTGGACGATCTCCATCGCTGCCGCGAAGGACGCTTCCAGCCCGTGGTCGGACACGTGATGTCCACCATCGCCATGAATGACCGCCAGAAGTTCCTGAAGCATGTGCTCACTGGTGCTCATGGACGACACCAGCGGCCCGCCTCGAGCTCTGCTCGGCAGTACTGCGCGGTGACGGGATCCTCAAGGTCTACGAACGTCTCGTCCTTGGCAATGAGGTCG
>JBEIUO010000297.1:0-4390 GCA_040374335.1 Phycisphaeraceae bacterium | reverse complement strand
GGCGAGCGCCTGCGGCGTGCTCGGCCGCCGCGCGACTCGCTCAAGTTCTGCCCTCTCGACCCTGCTCAGTGCCAACGGCGTCCGTGTGCTCATCGTTCGACTCCAGGATACCCTGAAATCGATACGCGCCGCCGCTTCAAACGGTTGCGCCATTGTTCAAGTCAGGACACTAGATCGTAACCCGATCGGTCGCCGCGGGGATCCTGCGCACTCCCGCTTTGCCCGCGGTGCTGATGATGGACCCGGGGAGGTGGCACGCGAGCGCGCTCCGCGTGCCCGACAACATCACGATCCGGAACACAACCTCCGTATCCGATCGCGATATGGACCCTTCCCTCGGCGAACATGCTCTACGGGCCGTTGTGATCGCGGATGCTCGCCCACCCAGGCTGAGTCGGTGTCGATGCCCGCGCCTGCCGCGAGACCCGCACAAAGGTCCCTCGATCGCCTACTCGAACGACGGGCCCCCAATGCCCGCCACCGAAGACCCCCGAGCAGTGCCCCTGAGCCCGAGAATAACGCCGCGCCAACCCCCGCGCGGTCCGAGGCGCAAACATGCTCGCCCTCGTTTGGAACGCAATTGCATTTGAGCAGCCTCTCCACGCGCTCCCTGACTGATCGGCGCGGGAACGGCAAGGAGCCCCGCCGCGGCGACTCGATGACCGCGCGGTTCGTCTTCCACAACGCGGGCCTTTGCGGCAACAGGGACTTCGAGTGAGATTGACGGTGTGATCATGCGCCAGAAGATCGCCTCCGCGAAGTCGCCGGCCCCGGCAGCAGGCAGAGTCCCAATCGCTGAGCGGGTGCGATGTGGGCTCGCCGGCGACGTAAGCGGAGAGCCGGTGGAAGTCTGTCAATGGAAGCAGGGTCGGGTCATTCAGCGGGCGGTCAGGCGCTCGACCAAGCCGTCGTTGACCGCCTGCCAGCAGGCGGGTGACACTCCGTCGTTCCACACGACCAGCAGGATCCGTCCACCCCGGTGAACCCGAGCGATGCCTAGGCCCACGTTGTGGGCCCAAATCCCGCGCAGGCGGCCCTCAAGCCGGTCGGCGTCGTCGGTGGAGTCGGCCTCCAGGGCATAGAAGCCGACCTCCCGCTCGAACTGGTACAGGGCGTAGAGCGCCGCGCTGATCCCATCTCCGTCGAACTGGCCTTGCGATGCGTGCCGCGCGATGGATTCGACGACTTCGACGTCCGTCGAGACGTACGGGTTCTCTCGCACGCCTTGGGGAACACCGTGCTTCGCTCCGTCGAGCTGCTTTCGCATGAGCGCGGGGTGCAGCTCAGGCCCATCGACGGCGAGTGAGCGCAGACGGCTCGTCGTGCACGCGGCAAGGAACAAACTGAGCGCCCCGACGAGGAACGTGAGAAGCGGTTTCGTCATCATCGCGCAACGGTAGCAGCGAAGCGATCTTCGTAGGCGGGGTGGTCACGAGATCGTGCTACTGATGTTCGGCCCCTCCGGCCTGCTCATTGACGGGACGCGATGTGACGCGGTTGACGTGAATCCCTCGCTGCCCCAAGACTGCTTCATGATGCCCGGGAGTAAGTCCGGTGCGATGTATTGCCCCACACAACAACCCCCGAGTCCAGCGACGCTGGGGGTTGTGCAAGAGTGGACGCTGCAACGGCGCCTTCCGGCCGTCGGTCAGGCAGCCTCGAGCCGCGCGAGGGCGGCGTCAAGGGTTGGTCGCCGGGAGACGGAGCCTGTGCACGTTCGTGCCAATTGCGAACCCGGTTACGTTGTGGCCCGTCCTGATGAGTCGAATCTTGTTCACCGCGTTTCCGAACCCCGCCTTGCTCCACGTCATGCCGCCGTCGCGAGTGACGAAGCCGTGGGGCATGGCGCCGACCCAGCCTGTGGTCGCGTCCAGAAAGGCCACGCCGAACTGGCGGACGCGGTGGTCGACGACCAGCGGGACTTCCGTCCAGGTTCTGCCGCCGTCGAGGGTCTTGGCGACGAACCGGGCCGAGGCGGCGGGGTTCGGGTCGTACGACTGGATGGTGCAGTACCCGGTGTTGGCGTCCGGGAAGGAAAACTTCCAGGTCAGCTCGTAGGGCCGCGTGGAGCGGTAGACCTCCTTCCACGTCGTGCCGCCGTCCTCGGTGGCGAGAATGAGTGCGTTGGCGACCGCAACGTCCGCACTCGTGGCCGAGGCGATGAACCCGCGACGCTCGTCGAGGAACTTGACGTCGAAGGCCATCGCGCCGATGGCGGGGATCGAGCCCTGCTTCCACGTCGCGCCCAGATCGTCGGACCAGATGTACGCCGTCGGCCCCCCCACTCGGCCCACGCCGACGATGCGAGGGCGTGTGTCGAGATTGCCCGCGTTGACGAAAGGCACGGGCACAATGTCAAACGCGCACAGCCCAGTTACCGGCGCTCCCTCGATCGAGGTCGCGGGCGTCCAGGTATCGCCGCCGTCCGTGGTGCGGTACACGGGAACCGTGTCGGTGACGCCGGGAAAGTACCCCGGCCCGATGTTGCCCATCACGCCGACCTTCGCGTCGACGAAGGCCAAGCACCGCACAAATGTGCCCGGCTTCTCCCAGACCTTCGTCCAGGTGTCGCCCCCGTCAGTCGTGCGGAAGATCTTGCCCGCTCCGTTGCCGTACCACCCCGTGTCGGCGTCGACGAAGAAGATGTCATCCTGCTTGCCCTGGTACGCCTCCGTGGCGAGTTTGGTCCATCCCGTGTCGCTGTCGGCGGCGTGCGGCGTGGGGGCCGGTGTGGGCTGCGCGGCCGGGGCGATGCCGGGCGCGGCAGCGTTCCCGTCTTGCACGTCGACCCACGCGAGCATCCGCTTGGGCAGGTCGGCGTCCCACGTGCCCCCGCCCATCGCACGGACGCTCTCCTCGAGCGACGCGTGCGTGGTGAACGCGTGGTCGGCCTTGGGCATTGTGATCGTCGCGCCCGCCCCAGGCGTCCGCCGGTTCACGATCGCCGCGATCCTCTCGTGGTCCTTGAGCGAGGTCACCCAGTCGTACTCGCCGTACACCGCCAACACCGCGCCGGTCGACCGCTCCCACGCGCGGGCGAGGTTGAGATCCTGCAACTGGTGGAAGACGGACATGCTCCGCGTCGACATGTGGTTCTCGTCGAGCATGATGCCCTGCGTGGGCTGACGCAACTCCGGCCAGCGGGCCCACGCGTCCCCCAGCGTTTTCTTGTCAACGAGCACGGTGGCGCTGGTCTTGGCCTCCGCGAGCACAGCGTCGGTGATGTCCGCCTCAGAGATCAATGGGTCGAGCGCCGACTGCCGCCGCACGTTCTCGAGTTGGTACTCAAACCACGTGCGCACCAGCGTGCCGTAGACGATCGTGCCCCGGACGGGTACCTCGGCCGAGAGGTACGGCGCCATGACGCCCCCCATCGAATGGCCGAAGACGAAGATGCGCCCGGGATCCACCTCTGGCATCTCCGCCAGTTGCTCAAGCGCTGCCTTGTAGCCTTCGAGTTCAGTATTGAAGTCGATCGTGTGGCAGGGCGGCCCCTCGCTGTCGCCGATGCCCGGCTTATCGACCCGCATGGTCACGAAGCCCGCTTTGGCCATCTCGTGGACGATGCGCGTGTCCACGGCGTCGGGGTTCGAAGGCCGGTCCACCGTCTGGCAGACAATCCCCTGAACGTACATGAACGCGGGGCAGCGACCGTCGCGAACCCTCGCCTCACCCGTGGGCACCGTCACGATCGTGCGCAGCCGATACCCCCCAGGTACCGTCACGCTGCCGTACGTCACGATGCTCCCCTCGATCGTCTCCGCGGCTTGATCGAGCGTGGCCCGCAGTTCGACCGTCTCACTCCCGCGCCGAACGGCGATCGTCACGGTGTCCCCCGCCGCGAACGTCCGCACGCGGGCGCTAAGCGATTCGCGGCTCGTCACCGGCGTCCCCGCCACGCTCAGAATCACGTCGCCCGCCGCAATGCCCGCCCTCGCGGCAACGCCCCCGGGGACGACGTCGGCAACGCTCAACGCTTCGCCCTCCGCGGCAAGACGGACCCCCAGCGGCCCCGGACGGCGCGGCAGGGGAGTCGACGCCGCGGCGGGAGCCTCAGGCGAGGTCGGCTGAAGGGCGGCGGCGTCGGACGCGACGACCGAGAGGCACACGACGACGGAGACGAGGAGCGTGTTCATGGGTGTTCTGGCGTGTGGGTGGTGACGTTGAACAGGAACGACGGGAAGATCAGGCCTTTCGGGGACGCGGGCGTTTCGCCCGAGGTGCGGCATCGCGTACCTTCGCGCCGCGGGTGCGGGCGACTGGAAGCAGGAAGAACGCGGCCAGATGGAGAGCACCCTCGCGGCGGGTCTTGCGACGGTCGAGAAACTGCTTGATCGCGCGAAGTCGGTTGCGGACGACGATGAACTCCGCCGTCGTCAGCCACGACATC
>JBEIUO010000390.1:0-3721 GCA_040374335.1 Phycisphaeraceae bacterium | reverse complement strand
GGCTGCAAGTGAGTCGCCGGTGGTGGAGCGAGGCCCTGCGAGCGACACCACCGGTCCACCCCAGAACAACCCTCCACACCGAAGGTGTGGCAGAAGCCAAGCTCCTCACATACAGATCACATCACAAACCACCATACAACCCCATCCCTGCTCTTCTTATGTGCTAAGGCCTCCACCCCTCTTCGCCCGTTTCGGGCGCACGCAGGTTGCCGGTGGCGCCGCGAGGCTTTGCGAGCAAGCCACCGGTAGCCCCCTTTGTTCCTCTCCGCCCGTCTGAGGGCGGACGAGCTCACCCCACCCTCAACACGCAACCCCTCCGCCGTCCCTCCGCCTCTTGCCAAGTGCCATTGCCATTCCCCATTGCCTCACGAGACATCTTTGTGCGCGCCGAAAACAATCTTCATCACCCCCTCCCACTCCAGAACCCCACGAAAACCAGCCTCTTCTGCTCATTTCCGCCTTCCCATTCTCGCCCTCCGCTTTACCGAGGAGACGCCAGCGCGCGCACAGAAGCGTCCGCGGGGGGGTAATGGTGTATGGACAACTTTTTTCAGCCCGCACCAATCAACTCGGGTCCCGGCCATCTGGACCGCCTCCTCGCCACCTGGTTCGAGTCGAAGATATCCCTCGCCCAGGTCGCCCAGAACCTCTGCATCACCTTCACCTCCCTCCTCGAATACGTCGGCCGCCCCGAAGTAAGGCGCGCCATCCAGCAAGCCCGCCAGTTGATGCACGAGCGCTACTCCGACACCGGCCTCGAACTCCTCCACGAAGCCGCCCAAGACTTCCGCGCACTCAAAGGCCTCCCCGAAAACCCCACGCCCGCAGACAAAGACCGCCAACGCGCCACCCTCAACGGCATGCGACAGGTATCAGCCCTCCTCGCTGGCCTCACCCCAAGACGCG
Source organism: Phycisphaeraceae bacterium (assembly GCA_040374335.1). GTDB lineage: Bacteria > Planctomycetota > Phycisphaerae > Phycisphaerales > UBA1924 > JBEIUO01. The sequence goes on along the minus strand of JBEIUO010000390.1, from coordinate 2,815 downwards.
CCACCTGGCCCCGCGCGCCGCGCACCAACTCCGCCCAGCACAACGCAGCGCCCTCCGAGTCCACAGCGCCCGACCGTGCACTCGACCACTCGACCACTTCGCCACTTCCCGACGCTCCCCAACAACTCCGCCCCCTCTCCGCCCTCTTCGAAATCGTCGACGACCCGGAGAGCCCCGACGACCCCACACCCCCGAACCGTCCCAAGGGCAACCGCGCGAAATCCACCCCGTCTCCGGACTCCACCCCCCCGCCCAAGAAAACCTATCCACCCGTCGAGATCATCAACTATCTCGCGAGCTCCACCCCGCCCCACGCGACGCCCGCCGAGCCCACAACGCCCGACCGTGCACTTTGCCACTTGACCACTTCGCCACTTCTTCCCGACCACTCGACCACTCCGCCACTTCTTCCCAACTACCTCGCCAGCTCCACCCCCGAACCGACCACGGTCCCCGAGCCCACAGCCAAACTGCCCGACACAGAGGCTCCTCTTTGCTGCTTTGCTGCTTTTCGCTTTGTTGATTTCCGGCGCAGCCGGCCCCGCGCCCGCTCCCCATCAACCCGCCTCGCCGCCTGACCGCGCACCCATCAGAAAACCCACGCAAACGCCATCATTTGCTGCTTTGCAAATTTGAGCTTTGCTGCTTTCCGCCTCACTCCCCCGGCGTCACCCGCGCGGGCACCTTCGCCTTCGGTGCCTCTTCTCCACCAGGAAACAACAGCCGGTCCAAACTCAAATACCCCGCCCCCGCGAACACCAGCGACACCGCCGCCGCCAACTGAAGGACCAACCACATGAACGCGCCGTGTACCGACTCGCCCGCCGCATTCAACTCCCACGCGCTCCCGGGCGGGATGAAGCCCCACTGCGCTGTCCCCGCGTGCACCGCCGGAACGATCATCGTGAGCCACAGCGTCACAAACAACGCGATCGACGCCATCGCCGCCGCCAGACGCGTAAACAACCCCACCATCACCATCGCTCCCCCAACGAGCAACGACAGCGACACCGTCCACGCCACCACCACCGGCCACCGGTCCCGAGTCAACGCCACCGGCCACAACGCCCGGGGTGCCGTCCCGTCCGCACGCGCCCGCGGGTGCGCCGCCTCGTACGCGCGGGCCGTCGTGCCGTGCATCCGCGCCACTTCCACCGGCTCCGGAAAGTCCGCCGCACCGTACACCTTCGCCGGTGACGCAGCCTCCTGGCCCGCCGTCTGCATCAGCGGCGGCTGCTCGTGCCCCGTGTCCTTCGGCTTCTCGGGCGTCTTCTCCACCGGCTTCTCAACCGCCGGCGCAGGCTTCGCCTCGCTCTTCGGCGCCGCCGCCGCCCCCGCCGTCACCGGAGCCACCCCCATGTTCGCGAGCGCGGCAGCCCGCTCCCCCTCCACCCCCACCTTCGCGGAAACCAGCCCAATACCGGACCACAACAAGGTCGCCCCCAGCGCGAGCCTGATGAAAATCGGCGCAACGAGCGAGGACGTGCTATGACCCGCCATGGAGAGAACACTCCGGTTGCCCCCCGGGGCGCGCCACACACCGCCCCGCCGAGGCCCCTTATTGTTGGGATCCTCGCCGCGCCGTTCTCACCCCGGCGGTACACTTTCCCAGTGACAGATCCAGCACGCCAACCCAGCCCCTACGAGGCCGAACAACGCGGCCGCGCCATTTTCCTTCGCGCCATCCGGGTCGGCTTCCTGGTCCTCTTCCTCGCCGTCACCTTCCTCAGCATCTTCGTCGTCACCGAGAAGAGTGCCGCCAGCGAGATCCAACGGGCGATCGCGTGGCAGGTCACGCTGGTCGTTGCGGTTCTGATGGCCGGGGCCGTGCTCGCGGTCGACTACTTCACCCCCCGCAAGCGGGTGTCGACCCTCTTCGCCGTCTTCGTCGGCCTGCTGGCGGCCCTCCTCGCCACCGTGGCCCTCGGCTTCATCATCGACGTCATCGTCAAGTCCTACGACATCAAGGCGGCGGACACCCTGGTCGCGACCATCAAGGTTCTGCTGGGCATCAGCCTCTCCTACCTCGGCGTCACCACCGTCCTCCAGACCCAGGACGACTTCCGCCTCGTCATCCCCTACGTCGAGTTCTCCAAGCAGATGCGCGGCGTCCGCCCCCTCGTCCTCGACACCTCGGCCCTCATCGACGGCCGCATCGCCGACATCGCCCCGACCAACTTCCTTCTCGCGCCGATCGTCATCCCGCAGTTCGTCATCGACGAGCTCCAGACGCTCTCCGACAGCGCGGACTCAATCCGCCGCACCAAGGGCCGTCGCGGGCTGGACATCGTCTCCCGTTTGCAGCGCCAGCCCCGCCTCGACGTCTCCATCGACGAGTCCCGCCCCGCCGGCAAGGCCGTCGACCAGATGCTCGTCGAATACGCCCGCACCCACTCGGCCATCATCGTCACCACCGACACTGGCCTCGCCCGCGTCGCCACCATCCAGAACATCACCCTCCTCAACATCAACGACCTCGCCAACGCCCTCAAGCCCGCCCTCGTCCCCGGTGAACGACTGACCGTAAAGCTCATCAAGCAGGGCGGCCAGGCTGGCCAGGCCGTCGGCTACCTCCCCGACGGCACCATGATCGTCGCCGAAAACGGCTTCCACGCCATCGGCCAAACCGTCGACATGACCGTCACCTCCGCCCTCCAAACCTCCGCCGGCCGCCTCATCTTCGCCCGCCTCGACCACTCTGGCACGATGCCCATCCCTCCCGCCGCCAACCAACCCGCGAGCCCGAGCTCCCCCGGAGCCGAACCCGCACCCGCTTCCCACGCAGAGGCATCCGGCGAGGATCCGACCAACCCGG
>JBEIUO010000202.1:0-5448 GCA_040374335.1 Phycisphaeraceae bacterium | reverse complement strand
GGCACCGCATCGAACGCGTCGACGCGATCGCCCGCGTCCAGGAGTTGGCGCAGGACCTCGCGCCCAAGCCGTCCCGCCGCCCCGGTGAGAATGACGCGCATCGTTGAAAAGTGCGGAACGGGCGACGCCTCAGGCCGGGCCGACCACCGCGAGGTCGTCGGCGTGCACGCCGCACCACACGACGTCCCCCGCATGGATCGCCTCGCGCAACGCGCTTTCGTTGGCCACGAGGGCGGTGAGACGCGCGCCGGAGTCCGTCTGCAGGTGCAGGCGGTCCAGTGCGCCTTGGAACAACTCGTCCATCACGTGGGCGGTGAAGACCGACTCGGCCTCAAGCGGACGCTTCGAGACAAGGATCTTCTCCGGACGCAGCGACACCACCGCCCGCGTCCACCCGGCCGGCCAGCGCTCCGCCGGGATCTCCAACTCGAGCCCCCCCTCCACCCGAAGCCGCACCGCGCGGCCGTCCCGCGCCATCGCCTCGGCCGTCAGGAGGTTCGCCTCGCCGATGAAGTCGGCCACGAACGCGGTCTTGGGCTGGTGATAGATCTCGTTCGCCGATCCCACCTGCTCGACGCGCCCCTGATTGAATACCGCGATCCGGTCGCTCATCGTCAACGCCTCTTCCTGATCGTGCGTGACGAACACGAACGTCATGCCCAAGTGCTTCTGCAGGCGCTTCAGCTCCAGCTGCATCTGCTGGCGCAGCTTGGCATCGAGGGCGGAAAGGGGCTCGTCGAGCAAGAGGACCTTCGGGCGCGGCACGATGGCGCGCGCGAGAGCCACACGCTGACGCTGTCCCCCGGAGAGTTCGTCGGGGCGGCGCGACGCGAAGCCTTTGAGCGCGACGAGTTCAACCACCTCGTCGACGCGGCGCGCGAGCTCCGGGGCGGGCACCTTCTGCATCTTCAGACCGAACGCGATGTTCTCGGCGACGGACAGGTGCGGGAAGAGCGCGTAGCTCTGGAAGACCTGGTTCACATTCCGACGATACGGTGCGAGGTAGGTCACATCCTCGCCGTCGATCCGCAGCGTTCCGCTGGTTGGCGTCTCGAAGCCGGAGAGCATCCGCAGGAGCGTGGTCTTCCCGCAGCCCGAGGGCCCCAGAAGCGTGAGGAACTCGCCCTCCGCGACGTCGAGGCTCACCCCGTTGACCGCCGTGAAGGAGCCGAAACGCTTGGTGACGGAGCGGATCTCGATCATCGACGGCATGGCGAAAAGCGGACGATTGGCTGCCGCATCATGCGGCCGCGGCGCGGCGCCGTCGGTGGGCCAACGCGTAGGTGAGGATGAACATGAGGGTGAATACCACACCGAGGGCGGCACCGAACGGCGCGTTGCGCGCGCGGAAGAACTGATTCTGGATCACGTTTCCAATCAGGGGCACCTGCGCTCCGCCCATCAGGTCGGTGATCGCAAACATGCCTATGGCCGGGACAAACTCCAGCATGATGCCGGCCGCGATCCCCGGCCACGTGAGCGGGATGATCACGTGCGAAAACGCGCGGATCGGTCCGGCGCCAAGGTCGTGGGCAGCCTCCACCAGCGCGTTGTCCAACTTCTCGGCGCTGCCGTAGATCGGCAGAATCATGAACGGGAGGTAGGCATACACGAGGCCGATGACCACCGCGGTCGGCGTGTAGAGGAGCGACAAGGGCGCCGTGATGACTCCGGAGAACTGCAACAGCCCGTTCAGCAGTCCCTCGCTCTTGAGGATGGCGATCCACGCGTAGGTCCGGATCAGAAAGCTCGTCCAGAAGGGAATCATCACCAACAGCAGGAGGCGCTCCCGCAGCGGCGAACGCTGCCGCGCGATGTACCACGCCACCGGATAGCCGATCGCGACGCAAAGGACGGTCGTCAGGGCGGCGTAGCCGATGGAGCGTCCGAGTATCTTCAGGTAGATCGGGTCGAAGACCCGCGCATAGTTCTCCCAGCTGAAAGCGTAGACGACCCGGCCGAGGTCGTCGCGCTGGCAGAAGCTGTAGACCAGCAACCCGAGCATCGGCACGACCACGAACAGCACCAGCCAGAGGGCCAGCGGGGCCAGCAGCAGCCAGGCGACCACGCCGGCGCGGCGCCCGCTGGAGTGCGCTGGCGCGGTGTCGGCGAGGGCGTGCATGCGGGAAGCGGCGGTGGGCGCGCGGGCGCTCAGCGGGCGTTCTTCAGGTCCGTGATCAACTCGTCGATCATCGCCCCCGTCTCGCCGAGGTGCCGGAACGTACCGAACTTCGGGTTTCCGGGAGGATAGCTCGCGGGGTTGGACAGTTGCGCCGGAGAGAGGAGCTTCCGGGCCGCGCCGTTCGGATTCGTGTAGGGAAACTCGTCCGAGATCGCCTTGCTGACCTCGGGACGCAGCAGGTACGCGAGGAAGCGGTGGGCCGCCTCGACGTTCTTGGCCCCCTGCGGGATCGCCATCACGTCGACGAACTGGTGCGCCCCCTCCTTCGGGATCACGTACGCGAACTTCGGATTCTCCGCCCAGAGCCGGGCGGCCTCGCCGCCCCAGACGTAGCCGAGGTCCACATCGCCGTTCAGCAGCGCGGTCTTCGGGCTGTCGGAGTCGTAGAGCTTGATCCGCTTCATCCACTGCGCGAGCAGCGGGCGCGCCTCGGCGAGGTTCTTCGCGTTGATCTCGTTCAGCGGGTGGCCGAGCACGTAGAGGGCGGCGGTGACGAGTTCGCGGGCGTCATCGACGACCACGATCCGTCCGGCATGGCGCTCCGAGAACAGGTCCACAAGTCCCGTGACCGGTTCCTTGACGCGCTCCGTGTTCACCACGATGCCGACGGTGCTCGCCATGTAGGGCAGCGTGTAGCGCTGCTCGGGATCGTGCGCCATGTTGAGGTACTCCGGCAGGATGTTCTTCACCCCGGGCAGTTTCGCGTAGTCGAGGGGAAGGAGGAGCCGGTTCTTGATCAGCGCCTCGGCGATGTAGTCCGGCGGTTGGACCAGGTCATACGCGGTGCCACCGGCGAGCAGCTTGGCGAGCATCTCCTCGCCCGATGCGAAGGTCTCGTAGTTGATGCGGATGCCCGTCTCCTTCGTGAAGCCCTCGAGCACCGACTGCGGGAAGTACTCCGACCACGCGAACAAGTTGATCTCCTTGTTCGCGGCGCGGAGCGGCGCCAGGGCGAGACCCAGCACGGCGAGGAGAAGGACGATGACTCGGGAACCAGGGAGCGGGATCATGGGGAGGAAAGGCTACGGAGCGCGGCGGCCCAGCCGACGCAGGTGCTCCGAGAAAAGGACAAACGCGACTGTCGCGACGATGAACAGGGCGGACAGGGCGTTCAACATCGGGTTGAGTCCGACCTTGGCCATCCCGAACACCAGCAGCGGCAGGGTCGCGACCTGCGCACTCGCAGTGAAGAACGTCACGATCAACTCATCAAGCGACAGGGTGAACGCCATGAGCGCACCCGACAGGATCGCCGGGCGAAGGTAAGGGACCACGACAAGGAGGAACGCCCGCACGGGCGTCGCCCCGAGGTCCAGCGCCGCCTCCTCAAGGGCCGGATCCATGCCCTGCAAGCGCGCCTGCACCGCGATCAGGACGAACGGAAAGCAGAAGGTGGTGTGCGCCACGATCACCGTGAAGAAGCCCAGCTTGAGGCCGACGGTGGTGAAGAGGATGAGGAGGCTGATTCCCATCACGATTTCCGGCATGATCATCGGGACCGCGATCAGCGTCTGCAGCGTCTGCCCGAACCGGTAACGGTAGCGATGCAGCAACCATGCCCCGACGGTCCCCAGCACCACCGAAAGCACCGTCGTACAGCTGGCCACGATGAGGCTGTTCTTCAAGGCGCGCACGATCCGCGTATCGTCCCACAGGCGCGCGTACCAATCCAAGGTGAAGCCCTCCCAGACGACGTTGAGGCGCGACTCGTTGAAGGAGTAGACCACCAGCACGAGGATCGGCAGATAGAGGAACAGGAACACCCCGCCGGTCCACAGTCCGAGACCCGCATCCAGCCAGCGCAGCCCGGACCAGCGAACCCGGACGGAGGGCGGTGGAGACGGCGGCCGCATGCGACGGTCCTTTGTCGCGTTTCCTCCCCGCGACGCAAGCGGGGAAACGCCCCGCCGGCTACTTGATCTGGCTCACGAGCGCCAGCAACACGCCCGCATCGCCCGCCCTCAGACGCTGGACGTCGGACGCCGACAGCGAAACGCCGAGCACCCGGTCCGCCACGGCCGCGATCACCTTCGAGGCATCCAAGCCGTCCGCCGACCCCTCCAGGGCGAGTTCGAATGAAAACGGTGCATACCCGAGGGTGTCGACCGTGCTCGCGAGCAGGTTCACGCGCCGCAAGGCCTCCGCGGAGCGGCCCCGGGCGCCTCCGGCCAGGCTCACGTTCAGGGGCCGACGCCAGAGCGGCTGGCCCGGCACGGCCTCCAACGCACCCTTCCCGACAAAGCGGAGCTCCGGACTGGTGATCGTCAGGTCGCGCAGGGCCGCAGCGAGACTCGCCGACACGCCGACATCCAGCGTGAGTTGGTCAAACCGGATCTCGCCGAACAGTCGCAGCACCGCCTCAAGGTCCGCCAGCCGCGTGGTGAGTTGTTGCGTCCTGGCCGCCACTCCGCCCAGCGACGGGGGCAATCTTGCTCCGATCGCCCCGGCGATCGCGCCCAACGTGCCGGCCTGCTCGCTGCGGCGCTGCAACTGCTCCTTCGCCGAGGTGACGGCACTCAGGTAGCTCGCGGGCAAGGCACGGATCACTCCGCCGCGACTGACCATCTGAAGATCGCCCTGCAATCCGCTCGGGAGCTGGCCGAGCGAGCTGGCACCGCCGCTCACGCGAGAGCGGAGATCGAAACGGCCCTCGATGGCGGGCGGCCCACCCGAGGGCAGGAAAGCCTTCAGCGCCGGGCCCGACTCCAACTCCAGCGCGGCGACACTGCCCTCCAAGGCATAGGTCGGGCTGCCGTTCGTCGGCGAATACGACACCTTCCCGGAGGCCTCCACCCGCCCGCCCGTCGCCAGGATTCCCTTCAGCGTCTCCAGCACCACCGCCATCTGATCCAGCGACAGGGTGCCGCTGATCTCTCGAGCGACAAGTTCGGGTGAGTAGACCACCTCGCCCAACGCGATCGCGACCTTGCCCACGAGGCCCGACCATGCGGGAGCGGAGGGTACGGCGCCAGGCCCCCCGACCGCCCCGGGTGCCGAATCGGGAGCGTCCGCCCACGGAGCGGCCAGTACCCGCGCGTCCGCCACGAAGACCCGCGCGCCCGTGAGTTGTCCGTCCACCTTCCACCCACCGGAATCCGGGAGAAGCTGTCCCGCGAACAAAAGATCACTCACCCGACCCGCGGCCTCCAGCCGCAGCGGGACCCTGAGCGTCAACGCACCGCCCGCATCGCGGTCCGCCCGAAACTCCGCGGCCAACTCCGGCAGCGACGCACCCGTCGCATCCTGCAGCCGGGTCGCCTTCACCT
>JBEIUO010000381.1:0-3767 GCA_040374335.1 Phycisphaeraceae bacterium | reverse complement strand
TCTCGGGCGGTTGGCCAAAGATCGCCGTCGCCGCCACCATCACATCGCACCCCGCGTCCCGGACCGCCTCCGCGTTCGCCAGGCTCACTCCGCCATCCATTTGAATCCGCTGGTTCGGGCCCAGCTTGTCCCGGATCGCCCGCGTCTTCAGCAGCGTCTCCGGCATGAACTTCTGCCCGGAGAAACCCGGCGTCACCGACATCACCAGGATCATGTCCGCCAGGTGCAGGTACGGGAACAACTTCTCCGCCGGCGTCAGCGGGTTGATCGCGATCCCCACGTTCATCCCCGCCGCCCGCACCTTCTCCGCCAGCCGTTGCGCACCCACGCCCTCCGTCACCTCATAGTGGAATGTGAACATGTTCGCCCCCGCCGCCGCGAACGAGTCCACAAACCGCCCCGGCTCCGTCACCATCAAGTGGGCATCCAGGTACACATCCGGCAGACACCGCCGCAGCGCCCGGCACATGTCCGGCCCCATCGTCAGGTTCGGCGCAAAGTGCCCGTCCATCACATCCATATGCAGCAAGTCCGCCCCGGCCTCCACCACATGCCGCACATCTTCGCCCATCCGGGCGAAGTCGGCCGAGAGAATCGACGGGGCAATCAGGGGCAGCTGGTGTGGGCGAACAATGTAGAGCATGGGGGGTCCTCGAACCCTGAGTGTAGCGGGCGGCAACCCCCGCGACGCCGCTACGCTTGCCGCCAGAGCACACGCAAGGAGAACCAGCGATGTCCCTGATGGACGACGTGAACGCGCGATTGGCAAAGGTCGGACAGTCCCACCTCCTCAAGTTCGCGAACGAACTCACTCCCCCCGCCCGCGACGCCCTCGTCAACCAGGTCGCCGCGCTCGACCTCGAGGCCCTCCCCGCGCTCATCGAGGCCTACGTCCTCAAGAAGCCCAAGTTCGAGCTCCCCGCCTCCGTCGAGCCCGCCCCGTACTACTCCCACAACGACAGATCCGCGCACGGCTCCTGGGACCGCGCCCGCTTCCGCCACGAAGGCGAACTCCTCATCCGCGCCGGAAAGGTCGCCGCCTTCGTCGTCGCCGGCGGCCAGGGTTCACGCCTCGGCTACGAAGGCCCCAAGGGTTGCTTCGAGGCCGGTGTCATCAGCAACAAGAGCCTCTTCCAGCTCTTCGCCGAACAACTCCTCGGCGCCAAGCGCCGCTACGGGGTCGTCGTCCCCTGGTACGTCATGACCAGCCCCCTCAACCACGCCGCCACCGTGGCGTTCTTCGAAAAGCACGACTTCTTCGGCCTCGCCAAGCAAGACGTTCTCTTCTTCCCCCAGGGCGTCATGCCCAGCCTCGATATCAACTCCGGCAAGGTCCTCCTCGCCTCCAAGTCCGAAGTCGCCACCAACCCCGACGGCCACGGCGGTGCCATCCGCGCCCTCGTCCTCTCCGGCGCCGTCGCCGACATGAAGCTCCGCGGCATCGAACACGTCTCCTACTTCCAGGTCGACAACCCCCACGTCCGCATCCTCGACCCAGTCTTCATCGGCCTCCACGCCGCCGCCCCCGACTCCTCCGCCGAAATGTCCAGCAAGATGATCCCCAAGGTCGCGCCCGAGGAGAAGGTCGGCGTCTTCTGCAAGGTCAACGGCAAAGTCGAAGTCATCGAGTACTCCGACCTCCCCATGGACCTCCAGAAGCAGCGCCTCCCCGACGGCTCCATCCGATTCATCGCCGGCTCCATCGCCATCCACATGATCGCCGTCGAGTTCATCGAGCGCCTCGCCAACGACCCCCGCTTCGCCCTGCCCTACCACCGCGCCGAGAAGAAGATCCCCTGCGTCGACCCCGAGTCCGGCGCACCCATCAACCCCGCCTCCAACAACGGCGTCAAACTCGAACGCTTCGTCTTCGACGCCCTCGCGATGTGCAAGGGCTCCATTGTCTTCGAAACCGATCGCGTCGAAGAGTTCGCCCCCATCAAGAACGCCACAGGCGTCGATAGCGTCGAAAGCTGCCGCCTCCTCCAGACCGAACGCGGCGCACGCTGGCTGGAAAAGCGCGGCTCCCGCGTCGCCCGCCGCCCCGATGGCTCCCCCGATTGCGTCATCGAGATCGGCCCCCTCACCGCCACCGAGCCCGCCGAGATCCCCGCCGCGGTCCTCCCGGGCAGCGTTGGTGCCAACGCCAAGCTGAGCCTGTAGTTCATGCCCGATTTCAGCCAGTTCCCCAGATCGCTCGCCGAACGCACACGCAGCGCGCGATTCGGTGATGTCCCCGCGCTCATCGCCCACCCCGACTGGTCCTCCCCCGCCCCCGTCGTGCTCTGGCTCCACGGCCGAACCGTCAGCAAAGAGATCGACTCCGGCCGCTACCTCCGCCTCATCCGTGCCGGCATCGCCGTCTGTGCCATCGACCTCCCCGGCCACGGCGAGCGCTACGACGCCGACCTCCAACACCCCAAGCGCACCCTCGAGCTCCTCGCCCAAACAGTGGGGGAGTTCGACCACATCATCGTTTCGCTCAACGGCCCCGACTTCGCGCCCGTCCTCGACACCTCCCGCCTCGGCGTCGGTGGCATGTCCGCAGGCGGCATGGCAACCCTCCGCCGCCTCTGCGACCCACACCCCTTCACGTGCGCCGCCATCGAAGCATCCACCGGCTGGCTCGAAGGCCTCTACTCCACCTCCCAGTCCGAACCCGGCGCAGTGACACGCGCCCCCTGGGCCGTCACCCACGACCCCGCACGCGTCCGCACCCTCGACCCCATCCGCCACCTCGCTTCCTTCCGCCCAATCCCCCTCCTCTCCCTCCACAGCGAGGCCGACGAAATCGTCCCCTACCCCGGCATGCGTCACTTCCTCTCCACCCTCCGCACGCACTACACCTCCCTCGCCGCCGACCCCTCGCTCATCACCGCCGTCTCCTGGCCCCGCACCGGCGCTCCCGGTGAACACGCCGGTTTCGGCCGCGCCGCCAACGACGCAAAGAACACCCTCGTCGCCTTCTTCGAACGACACCTCGCCCCCGCCCGCCCCTCGGGAGAGTTCTGACATGCACAACCTCTACCCGCTCCGCGGCATCCCCAAACAAAAACAAATCTGGTCCTGGATCTCCTTCGACGTCGCCAACCAGTCCTTCACCCTCATCATCAACACCCTCCTCTTCTCCAAGTTCTTCATGGAGGTCGTCCTCGAACCCGGAGCCTCCCACCCCAACACCAAGTGGTCCCTCGTCTTCACCATCAGCATGCTCCTCACCGTCGTCGCCTCGCCCCTCGCCGGCGCAGTCGCCGACGATCGCGCATGGAAAAAGCTCGCCCTGCTCATCACCGGCTTCGGCTGCGCCCTCCTCACCTGCGCACTCGGATTCATCGGCCCCGGCGACCTCTGGCTCGCCGTCCTCATCTACGTCCCCGCCAACTTCTTCTTCAACCTCGGTGAGAACTTCCTCGCCTCGTTCCTCCCCGAACTCGGCAAACGCGAGGACTTCGGCAAGCTCTCCGGCTTTTCCTGGGGCGTCGCCTACACCGCCGCGCTCCTGCTCCTCGTCATCACCGTCATCGCGATGAAGGTCTTCCACCTCGAGCCCGTCGAGAAGTGGCGACCCCTCTTCGTCTTCGCCGGCCTCTGGTTCCTCCTCTTCGCCATCCCCACGATGATCTTCCTGAAGGAACGCCCCGCCCCCCCCCCCCCCCCCACAAACGTACACACCCTCGGCGTAGTCCGCCACGCCCCGACCCGCCGCGAAAAACGCAACCACCCCCATAAAGCCCACCACCGCAACGCGTCGGTCTTAGAAGGCCTCG
>JBEIUO010000772.1:0-1806 GCA_040374335.1 Phycisphaeraceae bacterium | reverse complement strand
GTTGTGGGGTCGGGGGTGCAGCGAAGACGCGACTGAAAGTCGCGGCGACCCAGCGGCTAGAAAGCCGCTGCCACCCCGAAGCGGGTTGTCGTGGTACCGGAGGATCGCGCGGTAGGTCGGTTCGGCGGCGGTACGATTGGTGCATGAACCGATACGAGCAGTTTCAGGCGTACCGAACGAAGATGAACGCGCGGATCATGGGGGATGATGCCGAGCGTGGGGCCAACGGCGGTGCGCGGGCGGATGGCACTGTGGCGCAGGGCGGCACGCTGGTGACGAAGCGGTTCTTTCGGTTGGATGGGCAGACGTACGAGGAAGGGGCGCTGAGCGCGAAGACGAAGGAGCTGCTGGGGCTCACGGCTTCGGCGGTGCTGCGGTGCGATGACTGCATCGCGTACCACGTCGATCAGTGCGTGAAGGCGGGGTGCAGTGATGCGGAGATCTGGGAGGCGCTGGATGTGGCGTTGGTCGTGGGGGGCTCGATCGTGATCCCGCACCTGCGGCGTGGGGTTGAGTTCTTGGATTTGTGCAGGGGGCAGGCGCAGAAGGGCTGATGCGTTCGCGATTGATCGGCGAGGGAAAGCCCGGCAACGATCGCGGGGGTCGCACGCGCTGCGGCCGCTATCATGATGTGACGGCCGCTTCGCACGGGGTGGGCCGCTGACAGCGGGGGCGATATGCGCTGCTTGATCCGTGCGTTCCAGGTTGTACCGGTGTGCGCTGCGACGATCGCGTCTGCGCAGGCGATTTTCGAGAGCCCGGCGTTGCCCGCTGGTGCCGAGGGTTCGGCGTGCGCGGCGGTGAACGGGGATGGCGCGGTGGTCGCGGGTACGGTGTGGGGGCCGGGTGGGCCGCGGGCGTTTGTGTGGACGAGGGGCGGGGGGACGAGTCCGTTGGGCGTGCTGCTGGGGGGGTGGGTGAGTTTCGGCGCGGGGGTGAGCGGCAATGGTGGTTCGCTGTCGCTCACGAGCGGTTCGTTGGTCGGTGATCGCGCGTGCCGGTGGAGCCTTGGGAGTGGGCTGGTGTCGCTCGGGACGCTGGCGGGGAAGTCACAATCGAATGCGTACGACGCGAGCGGCGACGGGGGCGTGATCGTGGGCAGGTCGTGGTCGAGCGGAGATCAGTCTGATCTGCGCGCGTTCGCGTGGAGTGAACTCGGAGGGATGCAAGCGATCGGGGTGCTCGCGGGCGGGGATGACTCGTGCGCGTTGTCCGTGAGCGCGGATGGGGGGAGTGTGACGGGATTCAGTGGTTCGAGCGCGGGGATGCGGGCGTATGTGTGGACTGCCGCGGGGGGGATGCAGGATCTTGGCACGTTGCCGGGGCACGCGTTCTCGTGCGGGGCGGAGATCAGCGGGGACGGCGCGACGGTCGTGGGGTATTCGGGGAGTTTCGCGGGAGGGACGCAGGTTCACGCGGCGCGGTGGCGCGGGGGCGCGGTGCGCGAACTGGGTGTGTCGAGCGGGTTTGGGTACTCGTACGCGCTGGCGACCGATGCGACGGGGACGGTGATTGGCGGCGGCGCGGATCACGATGTCTGCGGCGCGGATCCGCGGGCGTTTGTGTGGATCGAGTGGATGGGGATGATCGATCTGAACGAGTACCTGCCGACGGTTGGTGTCGAACTGCAAGGATGGACGCTGCGCGAGGTCACGGGGCTCTCTGACGATGGAACCGCGGCGGTTGGGAACGGTGTGCTCAACGGTGTCCAGCGGGGGTGGTTGGTCACGGGGTTGACGTTTGCTCCGCCGCCGGCGTGCCCTTGGCAGATGGATGGGTGCTACTCGGACTACGACAACAGCGGCG
>JBEIUO010000440.1:0-3397 GCA_040374335.1 Phycisphaeraceae bacterium | reverse complement strand
GGGGGGGGGGGGGGGGGGGGGGGGGGAGCGTGGATCGGGTGCTCAGTGGCCTCAGGGGCCGGCCCGGCTTGAAGAGGGGGAGGCGGGAGTGGGGTGAGTCGGTATCATGCCGAGCATGGCAGACGAACAAGAAAGAGGGGATGCGGGTGGGGAGGATGGGACGCCGACGGTGGCGCGGGGGTCGGAGGCGGCGTTTGGGGAAGTTGCTCACGACTGGATCGGGCCGTACAAGCTCCTCGAGATCATCGGGGAGGGCGGGTTCGGCACGGTTTGGCTTGCGGAGCGGCGAGAGCCGATGGTGCAGCGGGTTGCGCTCAAGATCATCAAGCCGGGGATGGACTCGAAGGCGGTGATCGCAAGGTTCGAGCAGGAGCGTCAGGCGCTGGCGGTGATGGACCATCCCAACGTCGCGAAGGTGTTCGATGGCGGCGTGACGCCCACGGGTAGGCCGTACTTCGTGATGGAGCATGTGCAGGGGGAGCCGATCACGGCCTTCTGCGATCGTTCCAAGTACCCGATCCGCGCGCGGCTGGAGTTGTTCATCGCGGTGTGCGAGGCGGTTCAGCACGCGCACCACAAGGGCATCATCCACCGGGACATCAAGCCGTCGAACGTGCTGGTGATGCTCAAGGATGGGTGCGCTATCCCGAAGGTGATTGACTTTGGCGTGGCAAAGGCGATGAGCCAGACGCTGACGACAAAGACGATTTTCACCGAACGAGGCCAGATCATCGGTACTCCCGAGTACATGAGCCCGGAGCAGGCGGAGATGGGGGCGACCGACATCGATACCCGCACCGACGTGTACTCGATGGGTGTGATGCTGTATGAGTTACTGAGTGGCAGGCTGCCGTTTGATTCTCAGTCGCTGCGGAGCGCGGGGTATGCGGAGATTCAGCGGATCATCCGGGAAGTTGATCCGCCGAAGCCGAGCACGAGGCTGAGCGGGGCGGATGACGCGACAGGGGCGGAGATCGCACGAACGCGGCAGGGGGAGCGGGAGAAGATCGCGGGCGAGCTCAAGCGGGAACTCGAGTGGATTCCGCTGAAGGCGATGCGGAAGGACCGGACGGAGAGATACACAACCGCGCGGGACCTCGCGCAGGACGTCCGGCGGTACCTGGATGGCGAGCCGCTGGAGGCGGGGCCGGAGAGCACGTGGTACCAGGCGAAGAAGTTGATCAGTCGGCACAGGGGGCGTGTGGCGGCGGTGGGCATCATGGTCGCGCTCCTCGTCGGGGCAACGACGGTCTCGACGCTCCTTTACCTCGACGCGAACCGAGAACGGCGACTTTCCCTTCGCTCCCAAGCTGACATGATGGTCGTCGACTACATCGCACACACGGGGCAGGTCGATGGCAATGAACAGTTGCTGGATGAATCGTGGAAGTTGCGAGAACGATCCGGGTATGTTGATGATCTTGCGGCGGCTTACCATCTTGCGCTACGGGCGAGCAACGCGCGGGGAGTAGAACTGGGCGAGCGGATGCTGACGAGGGCTGGGGAGATCGCCGAGGCGTCGGGACCGGGGGGACGGATTCTGAACGACGCGCTGTACATACCGGCGGGATCACCCCGGGGGAGAACGTATCGCGGAAGGGGCTACGACGACGTCCGTGCCGTGATTCAGCACTCGCGGGTGTTGCTCCATGCCGCGAACCAGAGCGGATCCACAGGGAGGGTGCTGATCGATTACTTTGCGGGTCGATTGCGGGCCGGGCAGGATGCGATTGACCTCTTTGACGGTTCACGGTTGCTGATCGAGCGGGTCGTGGCGCAATCGGGATCGGGGCTCGGCCCACCGGCAGACGCTTGGGCGACGGTGGGATGGATCGCGGGCATGCAAGGGGGTAGCGACAGGTACCTGGAAGCCCTCAACGACAGAGCGCGGTGGTTCGCACAGCGGCAAGACCACCGGGGTTGCCTGGACGAACACGACGAAGCGATACGGACGCTCCGCGAGGGGCGGGGGTCGCAGGCGATAGAGGCATCTCTCGAAGCGGCGCTTCGCGATCGAGAGGAGTTTCTGTCGCTGCACGATGATGCGTCGCTGAAGGGCGAGGGTCGGGTTCATCCGGTGGGAGGTGTGGCCCGAGCGTTTGATGTGGAGTTGCAAACGAGATTGCTTCCTGAGGCAGCCGTCGCTGAGGTCGATGGGGATCCACGGTGGGCGGGCGTCGCAACGAAGGCGATAACGCTCATGCTCTTACGCGAGCATTCGGCGCAGGATTTGGCGGCGATGAACGGCCGGGCGTGGGCGGTTGCGCGGCATGGATCGGAGGTGGCTGAACTCGGGCGCGACGCGGCCTTGCTCGCGAAGCAGATCGTTGCGGCATCACCGAACAACGCGGACTACCGGAACACGATGGGGGTCGCGTTGTACCGAGTGGGAGACTATCAGGCGGCGCTCGAATCACTGCGACGTTCGGAGGAGCTCTACCTCGCGAGCGGGAAGGGGGAGAGTCCGGCGAACTGGGCGTTCATCGCACTGTCGCTGAGGAGAACCGGCGAGGTAGCCAAGGCGGAGGCGGCGAGGTCTACGTTTGACCGGCTTGCGGGACAAACGGCGTGGGCGGCGGATGCCGAGGTTCGAGCGTGGGGTCGCGAGGTTGAAGCGGAGTTTGCGCGGGGGGAGTGACGCCCGGGCCTCGCGGCGCGGGGTGGCGCGTGTGGCACGTTTGGTGCTGGCGTTTGGAGTGGTTGAGGGTGTGGGTGTTTGGGGGAGGGTGAGCGCACTGAAACCGAAGCGGTTTCAGTGGCACCTGTGGGACGTGCGCGGCGTTGTGGGGTCGGGGGTGGAACGAAGACGCGACTGAAAGTCGCGGGAACCCAGCGGCAAGAATGCCGCTGCCACCGCGGGCCGGAGGCGTGCGAGAACGCTTGGGCTGGAAAGCCAAAGTCACGGAGGGCACAGAGGTGAGTGCATGCTTCCATGGGTTGCGCGACGATGGTGGATGCACTCCTCTGCCCCTCGCGGGGCAGGGAGAAGGACTGCACTCCTTCCACGGGTTGCGCTGCGCCCGCGAGGACGCGGGCTGCGCTTCACCCGTGGCGACAGGCCTCGGCCCCGTTGGGGCCGGGAGGCGCGGGCGATGTGGATCGAGCGCGGCGTTGTGGGGTCGGGGGTGGAACGAAGACGCGACTGAAAGTCGCGGGAACCCAGCGGTCTGGAGACCGCTGCCACCGCACGCCGGAGGCTTGCGAGAACGCTTGGGCTGGAAAGCCAAAGTCACGGAGGGCACAGAGGTGAGTGCATGCTTCCATGGGTTGCGCATTGATGGTGGATGCACTCCTCTGCCCCTCGCGGGGCAGGGAGAAGGACTGCATTCCTTCCACGGGTTGCGCTGCACCCGCGAGGACGCGGGCTGCGCTTCACCCGTGGCGACAGGCCTCGGCC
>JBEIUO010000501.1:0-3071 GCA_040374335.1 Phycisphaeraceae bacterium | reverse complement strand
CGCCCGATGGACGCAAACGCGTTCCGGCTCCGCTTCGGAGCGACGCCCGAGACACTCCTCCGTCGGGACAACGCCAACATCTCCGAGATTTCCCTCCTTGTCGGAATCGGGCGCGCAATGATCACCGCCTCCTACAACGAAGACAGCGACGTCTCCGAACACATCCGCGCGGTGCGGTCAGGCACGATGCACGTCCAGGAGGCTCTCACGGTGTGGTCGAAGCCGGATAAGAACCGGATCGAAGATGCGAACGAGAAGGCGCAGGAGCGAGCCTTGCAGCGATACCAGTACGCAAAAGAGATGCAGGGAGAGCGGGCGATGCCGAAGAAGAATCCCGACACGGCTGCGAAGCTGAAGATGTTGAAGGTCGTGCCTGCGAAAGAGCGGATCGCGATGGCCGCGGAACCGGTCCAACTCGCCCCGGACCTCCGGATGCACTTGCAGATCACCCGGACGGGGTGTCGCAGCTACATCACGCACTGGGAGCAGCGCGAGATGGTGTGGATCAGCGATTCGCAAGGAAGGAAGCAGATGTTCTACCGCTCGTTCAACGGGACGAGTGGAAAGACGCAAGGAAGGTGGTACGTGACTCCGGGCCCCGCAGAGACGCAGACGGGCGGGAAGCTCTGGCTCGTCAAGGGGAGTCCGGTCAAGGATCCCGGGTACGGGCGAAGCCTGCTCCTCGCCTTCGAGAACCGCGTCAACGAGGTCTTGCCGCATACGGACGCGGACGTGGATGCGTGGATCACACGGCTGCTCGGTATCGACGGGGACTTCAGCTACAAGGACCAGTACGAGGCGCAGCCGTCGATCATCTGCAACGACCCGGCCATCAAGTACGGCGACGCCTTCGTGAGCCTGTACGGGGGTCTTTGCGTCGAGATGTGGAAGTCGAGCAGCCTGAACAAGCAGTGGGGCGTCCGCGATATCCCGTATCCGGGGGACGCGAAGAACAACCCCATCCCGGAGCTGACCAAAGGGTCAAAGACGAAGTACAAGGACTACAACCTTCGGATGATCGATCCTGCGAACAAGAAGATGGGGCAATCGCAGAGCATCGTTCCGTGGCAACGGGAACACGAGTTTACGCAGACCCTTGAGAAGCGCTGCGGGTTGTACGCGCCTTCCGTGTGGTACCGGCTCGGGAGCGGGGAGCATTGGGTGGGTGTATGCGGGTGGCGCGATGAACCCGTCGCGGGTGTCGGGCGCGTACTTAGCTACTTCATCACGCTCCAGTCCGGGACGAGCTGGGGGGTCGCCGAGAACAAGGCGATGCGGTGGCTTCGCGGCGAAGATCGCGGGGGGGTCGAACAGACGGGCGCTGGCGGGGTAGATTTCCTCAAGTTCTCGGCCAAATACATCCAGGAATGGGTAGATTGGTTCAAGGAAATGCGCATGCGGCAAGAAGAGAAAAACGAGAAGTGGACGACACGCTACTTGCGCGTCGCGTGGACCGACGAGAAGCGGCGACGCGTGTATGGGCGGTTCCTGACGAAGATCGGCTTTATAGAATACGACTCCTGCTACTTGTTGGTGATCTGATGCGGAGGACTCGGTTGCGGTGGAACCCAGAGCAGCGCGTGCCTGCCACAGCGGCAATCCACGCCTCGCGAGACACGTCTGACCCGGAGTACGTGACGTGGACTTTCGTCGCCTACGACACCGCGCGGCTGCCTGACGTGCAATCAGCTTGGATTGCAACTGGCATCCTCACACAGTCTACGCGGGGGATCGTATCGACGGTCATGGCGGCTCGGCCAGGATACGGGCCATTTCTGTACACGCTGGCCGCGACCTACACAGGTGCGACCGTTTTTCCATCCGACGACCGAAGCGCCGATGCGATGCGTTTCTGGCGACGCCAGCCGGATGCGTGTGTCTACTCGATGACCGATGCGGCGTTTGCGCTGCGATTCGGAAAGGACATAGCGAGGATGGAGCGGGGAGACTGCGCGACGAAGACCCAGGTTGCAGTCTTGGTAGACTACGGGGTGAAGAAGAGCTTCGGGGCAGAGGCGGAGCGTGCCAACCCGGAGAAGCGTGTACCTGCGCATGCGGCCCTCTTCGTCGAGCAGATGCGTTTCCCGGACCCGGATTATGTCGAGTACGAGATGACGCTGTATGACGCCGCAAAGCTCCCGAACGTCGAAGAGGCTTGGATCGGAAGCGCGCGCATCTCCGGCTTTCGTGCCAAGTTGACGCCCTTCACGATGGCAGCCCGGCGAGGGTACGGGCCGCTGATGTACACGCTCGCCGCGAACTACGCACACGAGGCGATCTACCCGTCTGCGGATCGGAGCGAAGATGCGTTGCGGTTCTGGGCTCGGCAGGAGGCGGGGCGTGTCCTCCCCGTCGCGAACGCCGCCTTCAAGAGCCGCTTCGGCAAGACGCTCTCCGAGATGCAACATGAACACTTGAGCAGCAGGACACCTCCTCGGTTGATGCGGCGCTTGCGCGAGTTGGGCCGCAACGCGGCGATTGGAGCGTGACATGAAGGGGAAGACCGATCAGACTGCGTACGTGCCTGCCGTGACCGCGATCATCACGCGCGGGTCGAAGCTGGCCTACGTGTTCGCGCCCCCGGGAGTTGCGACACGGAGAAACCCCGACGTCCCTGCACGGCGAACCGGAAAGAAACCGGAGCCGGAACTGCCGCCCGCGTTGCAGGAGGTGACGAACGCGCTCGCGGAGCGGTACCTGGTCGCGGGATCTGTGCCTGCGGCCGTCAAGGGGTACCGGGGTCACAGGGACCTCGAAGACCTCAAGCATGACGCGCTGGAGGCGATCCTGGAGACCTCACGGGACTACGCCGCAGAGATCGAAGCAGGGGCGCCCGAGATCAGCCCCGAAAAGTTCAAGGCAAAACTCCAGTACGCGGCTGCGAACGCCGTGAAGCGGGCAGGTGCGCGGAGCGGCGTCGTCGTGACGGACAAGCGCACGCGAGACGAGCGTGCAGACTACAACACGATACGGGCCGCTACCGAGTTGGCGTTTCGCATCGCTCCGGGGTCGGCCACGCCCGCACAGATCGCCCAGTACACGCGTCGGCCGCTTCAGGAGATCGAGGAGCT
>JBEIUO010000014.1:0-12607 GCA_040374335.1 Phycisphaeraceae bacterium | reverse complement strand
TATCCCTTGCCCGAAAGCCTGGCCTTCAACTGCCTTTCCGCGTTCACGAGCGTCAGGCCTTCGCCGGCGTTGATGGCGAGCGAGATGGCCTTGAGCGATTGACGGTGGGCCTGGGCGGCGAAGCTCCCGACCTGGCCGTCGGTGCCTTCGCGCTGCGCGATGTTGGCGCCAGTGAAGGCCGATCGGGCGGCCTCGAACTGGGTCATCACGGGGTGGTCGGCGGGGAGGTCAAACAGGCCCCAGTCTTCCATCTTGTTGAGGAAGAGCATGATCCGATGGCGTGCGATCTCCATGGCGAGCAGGTAGGGCGTCTCGCGTTGCTGGAGGAGGCAGGACTGGATGGTGAGAACGCCCAGTCCCGAACCCTGCTGGCCGCCGCTGAGGGGGACGAGCGTGGGCATGACCTGGCCGTCGATTTCGGGCCAGGCGACCTCGCACTGCATGACCAACGCCGCGCTCTCGGGCTTGGGGACGGTGCAGCGCATCTGGCCGCCGTCGAAGGCCACCGAGCCCTGGTAGGGGATCTCGTCCGGGCCCACGAGATGCGCATGCCGCGGCGGAAAGTGCCGCGCATCCACGCCATCTGCTTCGAATACAACAAACGTCAGCATGCGTCCGCCATGGCTCCGGGGTGCATTTCCCATCCAAACGTCGAACTGACAGCGTAGCGGATTCCGGGCCGGTCGGCACGCCGGCTGGCGGTCAATCCGTGCTTCCGGGGCCTGCCCGAGCCCCGCCGCCGGACGTACCCTCCCCGCATGGCCACCCCCACACCCGGACTGCTCAACTCCGACCTCGCGCTCCCCGGCCTCCGGCGGGGCAAGGTCCGCGACGTCTACGACCTGCCCGACAGCCAGCTGCTGATCGTGGCCAGCGACCGAATTTCGGCCTTTGACGTGGTTATGCCGACCCCGATTGCGGGCAAGGGGCGGGTGCTGACGGAGTTGTCGACGTTCTGGCTGCGGTTTATCGAGGCCCACGGCATCTGCCGGACGCACCTGTTGAGCACGGCCGTGGAGGACCTCCCCCCGTCCACATTCCGTGCCGGGGGGAATACCCCAGACGATCTGCGGGGCCGGATCACCCTGGCCCGGCGTGCGAAGGTCGTTCCGATCGAGTGCGTGGTCCGCGGGTACCTCGAGGGTTCGGGGTGGAAGGAGTACCAGGCGACCGGGGCGGTCTGCGGCGTGCCTCTTCCGAAGGGGCTGCGGCAGTGCGACAAGCTGCCCGAGCCGATCTTCACCCCCGCGACGAAGGAAGAGCTGGGCAAGCACGACGAGAACATCAGCTTCGACCGGGCGTGCGAGATTGTCGGGCGGGAGACGATGGAGTGGCTGCGTACGGCGAGCCTGCGGATTTACCTGGCTGCGGCGGAGCATGCTCGTTCGCGCGGGGTGATCATCGCGGATACGAAGTTTGAGTTCGGATGGGTGGACCTGCCGGGTGGTGGGCGCGAGCTGATCCTGGTGGACGAGGCGCTCACGCCCGACAGCAGCCGGTTCTGGCCCGCGGACTCGTACGAGCCTGGACACGCCCAGAAGAGCTTCGACAAGCAGTACCTGCGAGAGTGGCTCGAGGCGCTGGTTGCCAAGGGACAGTGGAACAAGCAGGCACCGGGTCCGTCGCTGCCGGCGGATGTCGTCGAGGCCACGCTCGGTAAGTACCGCGAGGCGGCGGCACGGCTGGGGCAGTGAGTCCCTGAGTTACTTGGTCTCGACGCTCGGCGTCGCCTGGCTCCGCTCCATGGCGATGCGGGCCCGCTCTGCGCGGCAGGCGTCGAGGTTCCGCGGCGGAATGAAGACCTGGTCGAACGAGCGTGCGAGCCCCGTGCTGCCGGCCTCGTCCATGATCTGGCGGTACTGCTCGGCGAGGGGGTCGTAGGCCCAGCACTTGAGGTCGTCGGGGGCACCGGCGTAGACGCGTTCGGCGTCGTCGACATCGAGGGTCAGGAGGAACTGGTAGAAGATGTTGCCGGCGAGGAGCTGGAAGTTTCGCTCGAACTGCTCCATGCGCATCGTTTCGCGGTTCACCACGTTGCCACGGAGCTGCTCCTCCATGTAGAAGCGGTGGGCGGAGGCGGCGTACTGGAACTGCGATCGGAAGAGTTCGTCGTCACCAGCGAGCAGGCCGGAGGCGTAGGCGGAGACGAGCGAGCCGGAGATCTGGGCCATGGCGACGTAGGGGGAGGTGAAGCGGTCGTTGAGCTCGCGCTGGACCCATTCGTCGAGGTTGAGGGCGGACTCGGAGATCCAACCCGGGTCGTGGATGTTGCGGCCGGGCATGGTGCGGAGCTTGGTGCGCCAGCGCTCGGCGACCTCGCGTTCGCCGCGGCGGTAGTAGAAGCAGACGACGTCACGCAGGAAGTTCTCGTAGCCGTTGAGGTATGGGCGGAAGCCTCGGTCGGACTGGATGTCGGCCCAGGAGCGGTCGGCGAGCTCGTACAGGATTTCGCCGTAGCTGTCGGCGAAGTGCACATTGGGCATGCCCTGCCAGGTCGGTGGTGCGGCGGCGCCATCGGGGGCGTCGATGCGAGTGCGGGTGGCGAGGAAGTCGAAGAAGAGTTCACCGGAGCGGAAGAGTTCCTGCACGGCCTGAACGGTCATGCGGTCGGTGTTGATGAAGTCGTAGTCGCGTTTGTTCTTGGCATCGACGCGGGAGAGACCGCCCTCGACGCCCTTGACGGACCAGTAGACGGCGTGCGCGGAGGGGTGCCGCCAGTCCATGGGCCCGTACTTGCGGGTGAAGCGGACCATGTCGGAGGGGGACATGTGGTAGCGTTCGCGGAGCAGCTTCGAGCGTGCGTACGAGAGCACTGCGGTCCAGGCATCGGCGTAGGCGGGGTCTTCGACGAGTGCGCCCAGAGAGCGGAAGTAGTTGTCGGGATCGAACTCGGGGTCGGCTTCCCACAGCTTGCGACGCGTGGAGTTCCGCACGGCCTGGAAGATCTCGTAGCGGTCGAGGAACCCCATGGAGAGTTCGGTGATGTTGGCCTCTGCCGCGAGCCGATCGACCAGAACCTTGGCCGAGGGCGTCTTGGCGTAGACCTCTTCGAGGGTGCCGGGCGCGTCGGCGAGGGGCTGGAGCCAGTTGGCGTAGGCGTCGATCGCGTAGATGCGGTCCCGCATCTTCGGGCCGTTCTTGGGGGGCGGTCCGAGGACGACGGTCCACTCTGCGGCGAGGCGGCGCTTGTAGTAACCGTTGGCGTCGTCGGTGTAACCGCCGACCTTGTGGCTGAAGATCCAGGAGAGCTCCTTGTGGAGCAGCATGTCGTTGGGGTTGGCGGGGATGCCCTTGTCGCGCAGGATGCGGATGCCCTGGTTGACCCAGTCCCACCGCTCGGAGTTGGTCTGCGTGGAGACGGAGATGTTGTACGCGAGGTTCCAGGCGTGGAAGACCCAGACGCGGGGAAAGCGGGGCTGAAGGCGTGTGATGGCGCTGGCGAGTTCGATGGCCTCGTGGAACTTGCCCGCTTCCTTCATGTCGTTGGCGCGGATCCAGAGCATGTTGACGAAGAGCCCGCGGAACGCGCCCATCGCGATGCCCGCTGAGATCTCCCACGACGCCGATTCTTCCACTTGGTCGGTCGCGCCCAGGCGTGCGCGTCCGGCGACCGTGGTCATCTGGACCGACAGCACCGCGGAGATTCCGAGGAAGAGCGCGGCCGTCAGACCGCCGAAAAGCTGAACCCGTGTTTCTCTGGTCATCGCTTTCCTTCTACTGACCGGAGTAGGTCGCCAGTTCGCGCCGCTTGAACACAATCACCGCCGCGACATACAGAATCACCGTCATTAGCGCCAGTACGGTGACGCCCTGAATCGCTTCCCGCCAGGACAACAGCAGCCCGCCAACGAGCCTGGGCACGGGCTTGAGGTTGCCGTACACCTGGAAGAGCGTCGCGATGGCCTCGGCCACCTTCGCGATGGCGGTGGGGATCAGCATCATCTTGCCGGCGTCGTCCTCGGTGCGGTACACCTCGAGCGCGGAGGTCAGGAACCCCGACCCCTCCGCCGCGAGGAAGGCCGTGAAGGCCACCATGCACGCCACGGGGAAGGAGAGTCCGGTCGCGGCACAGACGGCCAGCATCGCGAGGAACGCGAGCTTGACCCAGAGCACGAACATCACGCGCATGTAGTTCGCGCGGTACCCGCCGACCGAGTAGGTCACTTCGAGACCGTCCTTGGAGAACGTGAGTGTCTCGGGGTTCATGCGCCCGCGGATGATGTCGGCGTTCTGGACGCGGAACTCCAGGACGCCGTTCTCGTCCACGACGGTCGGCAGCAGTTCCAGCGTGTGGAACTGTGCGAGGCCGACGGACTGCACGAACGGGAGGTTGTTGGGGAACTGGAGCGTGAGGTGGTAGAGCTGGTCGGGCATGTTCGTGCCCGCGTCGATCTTGAACCTCAGGATGATCGGCCGGTTCTCGCGTTTGGCGTCCTTCAGCCCCTCGAAGCGGTAGATGCGGTCGCCACCCGGCGCGATCGAGCGGTACGCGACCCCGACCGAGCGGCGAAGGTCGCCGGCGAGCTTCGCGCGGATCTCGGCTTCTTGCTGGAAGCGGGACTCACTCGTCGCGTCGTCGAACTGCTTGAGGTACTCGATCTCCTGCTGCACCCGCTGATCGAGGTTCAGCTTGAACTGCTCTTCATCGACTTCGGGCTCGGACACCGGCACCGTGAGCCGGGCGGTGAGCACCTGCATCTCGAGCACCTTGCGGTCGTCGGTCAGCCCATCCCCCTCCTGCGCGACATACGCGGAGCGTTCGCCCAGCGCGGGCTGATCCCGGAGGTACTCGGTGAACATGAAGATCGCCGCGCCGCAGACCATCATCAGGACCGCCGCGAGACCCACCACGCCCAGCCACTTGCCGAGCAGGTATTTCGCGTGGGAGACAGGCTTGGTAATCGTCTGCCAGAGCACCTTGTCGCGCTGTTCGAAGCACACGCTGGCGGTCGCGAAGGTCAGGACGAGGATCGCCACCAGCCAGAACGAGCCCCCGACGCTGTACTGCAGGAACGTCTGCACCCGGTACCGCAGGGGCTGCCCGGCGTCGAGCATGGTCGGCAGGGCGGCCAGGCCGAAGATCAGCAGCACGATGAAGATCAGGCCGACCTTCATCCGCACAGCTTCCGCCACCGTGTTCCGCGCGATCGCGAACACCGCGTGCGGCGCACCCAGCGCCAGGTTCAAGACCCGCAGCAGCGCGAAGAACGCCAGCGTCAGCACCACGAGCCCGCCCGCGAACACGGACATAGTCCGCGTCGCCTGGAACATCGCCAGCGGCACCACGAGCAAAGCGCCCGCCACCAGCAGGCCCAGATACGTCAGCCCAAGCCCGACCCAGATCACCGCGAGCGCCAGCGCCACCGCCGCGGAAACAGCCGTCGCCACCCCGCCCCACTCCTTGCGCGCCGAGAGCACGTCCGCGAGGATTCGTTCGGTCGCTTCCGCGTTGGTCTTCATCACCCCGCGCAGCCGACCCTCGGGCGTGTCTTGATCTTCCCCCACCACCCCCGCGTCCGCCTCCGTCACCTCGCCCGGCCGCGCTCCGCCGCTATCCGCGGCAATCGCGTCCGACTCTGCGCCGGTCCCGGGCTCCACGAGGCCACTGCCGTCGGTCGGGGCGATCCCCTCCGGGGGCATGTTCATCTTCACCGCGTAACCGATCACCGCGATGAGCCCGAGCGCAACGACCACGCAGCTCGCCGCGATCTTGAAGAAGCGGCTCTGCTGGATATGGTTCAACCGAAGGAGGCGTTCTGCGAGCGTCACGCCTTCTTCTCCCCGCCCGCGTCGGGCTTCTCGATCAGCGAACCGATCACCGAGAGGTCAACGCCCTGCGTGGGCAACGGCTTGGCCGGCTCGACAGGAGCACTCGCCTCGGCACTGCGGGCCGCGCTCGCGTTCAGCAGGTCGCCGATCACGTCCGCGTCCGGGCCTGTGGGCTTCGCGGGCACCGCGGCCTCTGTGGTCTGCACCGCTCGTGGTTCTTCGCGCGACGCGTTCACCAGCCCGGCGATCAACTGCTCGCCGGCCTCCGCGCCCTTCAGGAACGACGCGGTCTCGCCGCCCGCGGTCGCGCCGGAGGTTGCCACTTGCTCGGCCTTGGCCCGCTCGACGATCTCGAGGAAGAGTTCTTCCAGCGACTGGCGGGGCTTGGTCACGCGCCGGACGGACTTCTCACCGCCCGAGTGGGTGCGAACCACGCGGTCGATCTCCGCCAGAGTGCTCTCGTCGAGCACGTCCGTCTCGATCGACGTGCGATCGTGCGACACCAGGAGATCGTCGCAGGTTCCTTCGGCGCGCTTGGTGCCGCCGTACAGGATGACCAGCCGGTCGACACAGTCTTCCACGTCCGCCAGCAAGTGGCTCGACAGCAGGACGGTCTTGCCGCGCTTGCCGAGCTGGATGATCAGGTCCTTCACCTGGCGGGTACCGATGGGGTCCAGCCCGGTGGTCGGCTCGTCGAGGATAAGGAAGTCCGGGTCGTTGATGAGCGCCTGCGCGATCCCGATACGGCGCTGCATGCCTTTGGAGTACTCTCGCACGGGCCGGAACTGCGCCGAAGCAAGGCCGATCATCTCGAGCAGTTCGTCGATGCGCTTCTCGCGCGTGCGGTAGTCGATCTCGAAGAGCTTCGCGTAGTACTCGAGCGTCTCGCGGGCGTTCAGGAACCCGTAGAGGTACGACTCCTCCGGCAGGTACCCGACGCGGCGCTTCACGTCCACATCCGTCGGCGACTTACCGAAGATCGCGATGCGACCGCTCGACGGCCGCAGCAGCCCCAGGATCATCTTGATCGTCGTGCTCTTGCCCGAGCCGTTGGGCCCGAGCAACCCGAAGATCTCCCGCGGCCTGACCTCGAACGAGAGCTGGTTCACGGCCTTGGCCCGGTCCCGCTGCCAGAAGTCCTTGAAGACCTTGCTGACCTGCTGGACCGCCACCACGGCGTCGCCGCTCTTCCCGATCCCCATCCTCGCCTGCATCTGGGACTGCGTCATACGAACTTCCTCAGGCGGGACCGCCCGCCGGCGATCAGCCCGGAACTTCCTGCAGATCGGTGTTGGTCTTGTACTGGCTGCGCTGCAGTTCCTGCATGCGTTGCTGGTTGATCATCTCGTTCTCGCGGACTCGCCGGGCCTGCTCGATTTCCTTCAGGATGTCCGGATCGCTGTTGAGCTGCAGCGACACAGTCGTCGCGCCCGGCGGGAGCACCATCACCTGCACGCTGTCACGCGACAGGAACTCCCGCATCGCCACCGACCACTCGCGCTGCACCATGAGGAGCGGGTTCGCATCGAACTGCGCCCGCTTGGCCTCGAACCGCGCCAGCTTGCTGCGAGAGTTGTTCACGACTTCCGAACGGTACCGGCGGGCGTCCTGCAGCCTCGAGGCCACCTCGCCCGACGCCGCGTCCTTCACGGTCTCCTTGGTCTTCACCCAAGCCCCGCTCGCGTCAAACACCTCGATCTCGATCTCAACCGGCTGGCCTTCCAGCAGAGCCTCGATCTGGGCGAGGGTCGCATCCTGGGCCGCCTTGTCGCCCGCCGCGATCGCGTTCTCGTACCGAGTGATGAGGCCGACAACCCGGCGCGTGTCCGTCGACTCGCCCACGAGGTACAGGGAGGCCTGCCCACCGACTTCGCTCAGCCGCGCGTTGCGGTCGGTCTGTGCCTTGTCGCGGGCCTTGGCGGCGTTGGAAACTTCCGTCGCCACCTTTTCGAAGTCACGACGCACCCACAGCGGCGCGATGACCTGCTCGAGAGCGCACTGGTCGATCGTCAGACCCGAGCCCATGCGGTCCAGCATCTGCTGGGCCACGTCCTTGGCGATGATCGCCACCGAGCTCGTCGCCGAGCCCTGCTTGAGCAGGTCCTCAACCGCGACCCGCGAGCACGCGTGCACGGCCCCGCGACGCACGGCGGCGCGAACGAGTTCACGCTCGTCCGTGTCCAGCACGTTGTTCGTGAACTTCTCGACATCGGACCGCTTGTACGAGACCGACCACTTGGTGTGGGCGATCGCCCCGTCCGCCGCGATCACGTACCCCGAACCCGGCTGGTCGGGCTTGAGGCTCTGCGTCGGCGCGAGCTTGTCCGGGGACGGATCGACGGTGCCCTCGGGGATCGACACCCAGAAGTCCTTGTCGATCGAAACGCCGGGCAAACCCTGCTGCCCCTGCTTGATCAACTGCCCGATCGGGTACGGCGCACTCCAGCGCAGGCCCGGCTCCAGGTTGCTCTGCTGCACCTTGCCAAAGAGCAGGCGGATGCCCTGCTCGCCCTCGTTCACGCGTTGAAACCCGGAGAGCACGAACGCGATGCCCAGCACCGCCATCGCGACCTTCAGGATCGTGTACATCACGTTGAGCGCGTCGGCCAGCGACCGGTTCGCCGGGTCCAGGGGGTCGTGCTCGTCCGACCCACCCTGCCGCAGCGTCACCGAACCCGCCCGTCGCGCGCCCCCGCCGCCGGGCTCGCCCGCGGCGTCCAGCAGCGGACCTGTCCTCATGAAGGAGCCTCTCATTACTTCTCGCTCCCCTCGTTGGTCCCCCGCTCGGTCCCCGCCATCGAGGTCACCCAGCTCTTGGGCGCATCAAACGCCGGGATCTGTCCCGCCTTCAGGCCGTCCAGCGCGCTGGGCGCCAAGAGGCTCATGCCCGGCATCGACGTCGGCAGCACCAGCGTCGTCCGCTTCGCCACCACCGTGCGGATGAAGTCGATGTTGTCCAGGTACACCGCCAGCTCCGGGTTCTCGTTCATCTTCGCGAGGTACGGGGCAGCTTCCAGATCGCCGCGGGTGCGGATGTCCTGCGCCAGGCGGTCGACGAACGCGGTGATCCGCTTCGCGTCGGCCTCGGCACGGGCCCGGATCGACTTGGCGAACGCCTCGCCCTGCGACTGCGTCTCCTGGGCCAACCGGTTACGCCCGGCCTGCATGCGCTCGATAACGGCCTTGGTCGTTTCCTCGGGGAGCAGCAGACGCGTGATCCCGATGTCCACCGCTTCGATGCCGTGTCCGCGAGGGAGATACCGCCCTTGTCGCCCGCGTCCGCGAACTGCTTGAGCATGTCCGCTTCGAGCGAGGCGATCGCGTTGGTCGATCCCGACGCGAACAGTTCGTTGAACTTGTACCGGCTCACCAGCGAGAGCACGGACCGCATGTTCTTCCGCAGCGACTCCTCCGCCTGACGGTAGTGATCCTCCGCGCGATCCCCGGCGTTGCTGAAACGCTGGAAGAACCGGAGCGGGTCCTTCACCTTCCAGGTGCAGAACGCCTCGGCGATGATCTGCTTGTTGTCCGCCGTCGAGAGCTGCTCGAGCTTGATCGACAGGAACCGCGTCCGGATGTCGTAGCTCGTCACGTCGTCGATCGGGTAGGGCAGCTTGAAGTACAGCCCCGGCTCCAGCTTCACCGCATCCGGGCCTGCCTGGCCGAAGCGCGTCTCCACCGCCGCCTCCGTGAATCGCACCGTGTACAGCACCATGTACGAGAGCAACGCCGCCACCAGCAACGCCACGAACACGATCAGCTTCAGGTTCTTCTGCACGATGAAACTCCGCTTCAGGTTCGGACCGCGCTCGACGCAGGCCCGCGATTCACTTGCACTTCCGCCACGCCCGCTCCCGGGCCCGCCCCTCCGCCAACAGCTCCGTCAACACTCCCCGCCATCACCCGTCATTCCTTCTTGCCCGGGTCGAACACGTCCAGACCCGTCTGCTTGTCTTCGAGGTTCACGTCGTACCGCGAGTCCCGCACCTTGTCCGAGACCACGTACAGACGCGAACCCGCCATCGACTCCTTCATGGCGTCGAAGTACAGCGACGCGCGGTAGATCTTCGGTGCCGCGCGGTACAGGGCCAACTGCCCCGCGTACCGCGACGCCCGGCCGCGATCGCCCATGTGCTTCTCCCACCGCGAGGCCGAGGCCTCGGCGAGCCTTGACGCCGCCGCGCCGCCCGCGGCCTCGATCAGCCCGCGGATCTTGCCTTCCTGCTCGGCGATCTGCGCCTGTGTCGCCTTCGCGTCGGAGAGTTGCTGCAGAACGTCCAGCTCCTGCACGATGCTGCGGGCGAGCACAAAGTCGCCCGCGACCTCCACGAGCGTCTTGACCTCATCACCACGGGCCGCCTCGATCATGGCCTCGCGGTACTGATCGGTCTGCACGGTCCGCTCGAACGCCTTGGCCGTGTCCTTCGGCGGGTGAACGCCCACGACGCCCGTGAACACGACTTCCACGCCCGCCCCGCGAGCCTTGCCGTCGGGCCCCGGGTTCAGCCCGTCGAACGCCGCCTGCACGCGCGTCCGCAGTTCTTCCGAAATCTCCCGACGCCCCTGACCGAGCACCCGCTCCAGCGTCAGCCCCTGGAACAGCTTGAACACCTCGCGCTGGGCCGCGGCCTTCAGCAGCGAATCCCGCGTGCCCGGGGGAGCAAACTCGTCGTACAGCTTCACGTCGCGGATCGCGTACTGCAGCGGCACCTCGACCGACACCATCGCGATGTCCCCGATGTCCGCGCCGTCGTCCTTGCCGCCACCCTCGGGCCGCACGTACTGATACACCTCTTCACCGATGTGGTCGTTCGTCCACAGGATCGCGTCCTTGTTCGCCGGCGGGCTCGTGCCCAGCACCAGCTCGCGAACGCCCGTCACCGTCAGGCTCTTCACTTCCTCCCGACCCTTCGCGTCCCGCACGAAGTACTCCGGGATGTACAACTGCTCGATCGGCCACGGCATCTTCACCACAAGGCCAGAGTCCACCACCCGCACCGGGCTCCCCAGCCGCAGAACAATCGCCTTCTGGTGCGGCTCAACGACCGCAAAGCACGACAACACCCACACCAGCGCCGCGCCCACGCTCAGCAGCATCGGCGCCCGCGACGTCACCAGCTTGTAGAACCACCCGCTCGTAATGTTGAACCCGAGCTGGTAGTTGATCGCGTCGTTGATCGACTGCGCGATCCGATCCGGCGCACTCGCAAAGCTCAGCAACCCCGAATCAAACGCCGGACGGGGCCGATCCCCCGCCTTCCGCGGCCGGTAGATCGACAACACAAAGTTCAGAATCGTCTCGGCGCCCAACGCCACCATGAACACCGGCACCGCCACCAGCATGTACCGCCCGAGCGCCGGCGGAGGAGCCAGCCGATCCGACAAGTACGCCGCGGCCATCGCCGCCCCGAGCAGCGCCGAGCCGACCGCGTACCCCGCACCGCCGCGCAAGTTGGACCACGCCGAGTGCTTCGCCAGACTCGCCGAATACCGAGCGACGAGGAACCCCACCACCGCCGAGAGAATCGACGGCAGAAGGACCCACAGGTCCTTGGTCGGCATCACGGCGCGGTACCGGTCCGGGTTCACGAACTCCCGCAGGACCATGAACCGCCAAACGCCAAAGCCGATGAGCAATGCCGCGATCAGCAGGCTCACCGTCGGCAGAAACACCTTGTGCAGGGCGTTCAGTCGACGAGCGGCGGGACGGAACTCGTCAGCGCCCTTCTCGAAGACCGAACCCGAGACGGGCGACGCGGCGAGTGCTTCGGCCTCCATCGCCTCGATGCGTTCGCGCCGGTGCTGGTCGAAGACGATCGCGAGCGATCCCCACGCGACAAGACCGATCGCGTGGAAGATGGTCGCGGTCAGGGCCGTGCTGTCCTTAGCCAGAAGGCCGTACACCAGGTAGACCCCGGTGAACAGCACCTGCACGGCCAACC
The DNA here is from genome assembly GCA_040374335.1 of Phycisphaeraceae bacterium. Classification (GTDB taxonomy): domain Bacteria; phylum Planctomycetota; class Phycisphaerae; order Phycisphaerales; family UBA1924; genus JBEIUO01. Next base: position 896 of record JBEIUO010000014.1, on the reverse strand, counting down.
CCAGGAGGCACACGCCCGCTGCCCGCCGATAGGTCAAGAAGTCCGCTTTCATGCGCCCGCCTGTTCCCGAAGCGCCCCGGCCCTCGCCGCGACGCATGATCGTTCTGTCCCGCGAACCGTCACGTCCGGCCCGCACCATCTGACCAACCCGAAGCCCGCGCCCGAAAGGCCCAAAGCCTCCCAGAACACCGGCCCCCCGCGCGGAGCTTCCTCCGCGCCCATCATCCCAATCTCCCGTTCCTCCGCCCGAACCGTGACCAGCATACCGGCCACCGCCGAGCGAGGCCGCCAGAACGGCGACCCGATGATCCGTCATCCAGCCCAACCCAATCCGACCAACCCGACTCGACCCACCGAACCCGAGGGCCGGGGGGGACGTATTGTGCCCGCCCGACCCGCCGCTTTCCAGTCCGGCCGAAACCGACTGCCAAAGTGCCCCAACCGGTTCGGGCCCCGAACGGGCGCATCGAAAGCCCAGTCCGGGGACCTTTGATGTACGCTCGCATGCCCCCTATGTTCGTCCTCCCCGACGATTCTCCGTCGGTCGCCCGCAAGTGGGTTCTCCACCGGGCCACGGATCGCGGCAATCCCCGATAGAATCCCCCCAACCCCTATGCCCGTCCAACTTCTCACCATCGCCCGCAACGCCTTCGTCGAGAGCCTTCGACAGCCGATCATGTTCGTCCTGATCATGGCCTCGGGGCTCCTCCAGATCCTCAACACCTGGGGTACCAACTTCAGCATGGGGCAGGAGAGCGCGACCGAAGTAAAAGGCGACGATAAACTCCTGCTGGACATCGGCTTAGCGACCGTCTTCGGCTGCGGCACCTTGCTCGCCGGCTTCCTCGCCACGGCTGTTCTCAGCCGCGAAATCGAGAACAAGACGGTCCTCACCG
>JBEIUO010000616.1:0-2589 GCA_040374335.1 Phycisphaeraceae bacterium | reverse complement strand
CCGGGGCGGGATGGGATGGGCCACGAGCAAAGAGCTTGTGGCCTTTGTGTTTTTGCAGGAAAACTCGACAACTAGACAACTCAGGAACGCGAGATGAACACTCAGGAAATGATGCGGATTCTGGACTCGATCTCCCGGGATCGGAACATTGATCGCTCGGTGCTGATCCGCGACCTTGAGCAGGCGATGGTCTCGGCGGCGCGGAAGTACTTCAACACCCTCGACATCGAAGAGTTTCAGTGCAAGCTGGACCCGCTGTCGGGCAAGCTCGAGTTGTCCCGTCACGGCGAGCCGCTGCAGATGCCGCCGGAAGCGTTCGGGCGAATCGCGGCACAGACGTTCAAGCAGGTGATGATCCAGAAGTTCCGCGACGACGAGCGTTCGAGCATTCTGGAAGAGTTCAGCAAGCGGATCGGCGAGATCGTGACGGGCACCGCGCAGCGGTACGAGGGTGGCGCGCTGGTGGTGACGGTCGATCGGGCCGAGGCGTTCATGCCCCGCGGGGAGCAGATCCCCGGCGAGCAGTTTGCCCCCGGTGACCGGGTTCGGTGCATGATTCTGGACGTCCGCGACGCGGGCAGCCAGGTGAAGATCGTGCTCAGCCGCGGGCACCAGGACTTCATCAAGCGGCTCTTCGAGGTCGAGGTGCCGGAAGTCGCCGAGAAGATCATCGAGATCAAGGCGATGGCCCGCGAGCCGGGGTACCGGACGAAGATCGCGGTGAGTTCGATCGACAGCAAGGTGGACGCCGTTGGCGCGTGCGTGGGCGTGCGTGGCAGCCGCATCAAGAACATCGTGGACGAACTCAACGGCGAGAAGATCGACATCGTGCGTTGGAACGAGTCCTCGCAGATCCTGATCCAGAACTCTCTGAAGCCGGCCGAAGTCTCCGAGATCAGCCTGTGCTTCGAGCTGGGTCGCGCCACGGTCGTCGTGCGTGACGATCAGCTCAGCCTCGCGATCGGCAAGCGTGGGCAGAACGTGCGGCTCGCGGCCCGCCTGACCGGCTGGGACATCGACATCCTGACCCCCGAGGAGTTCACCAAGGGCGTCGAGACGATGTACTCCACCGTGCAGAGCATCGGCGGCCTGACCGAGCAAATGACGGACAAGCTCGCGGCATTGGGCATGGTGAGCGTTTTCGACATCGAGGAAGTCGGGGCCGAGGTCCTGATGAACGAGCTGACGATCGACGCGGCGACCGCCGAGACGGTGGTCGAGGCCTGCGCGACGAAGGCGAAGGAAGTGGCCGAGCAGCAGCTGAAGGACAAGGAAGCCAAGGAGCGGAAGAACCGCGAAGAGGCGGACTTGGCCCAGAAGCTGCTGGGGCAGGGCGTGGCGGGCGCAGAGCCCGGGGCAGACGACGCCCAGAGCCGCGCCGACGACATTCTGGGACAGGGTTGATGAGGCAGGATTGATACGTACAGGAAGCACGACGGGATGTGCCCGCTCGTGCGAGAGCAGAGAACCCGGCGAACGCCGGTGAGTGGAGCAGGCGATTGGCGAAGAAGATCTTTGAACTCGCGAAAGAGATCGGCGTCGACTCGAAAGTCATCCTGACGAAGGTCTGGGATGAGGGAGTCTCCAAGGACGTGGTCAAGGGCCACATGTCCGCGGTGGGTCCCGGGCTGGAGGCGTCGATCCGCGATTGGTTCAGCGGCCAGGGAGAGGCTGCGCCTCACACGGCTGTTGAGACCGCTTCGAAGGTCGACCTCGACAAGTTGAAGGCCAAGCCTGGCCGCAAGCGGGGCTTGAAGAAGGCCGGCGAAGGTGGCGACCACGGGGAGGAAACGGGCTCGACGACCACCGCGGTCGCCGAGAACCCGCCCCAGACCAGCGAGGCGCCGACCACGGTGACCGAGCCGCAGCCGCAGGTCACGGAAGTGGCCCCGGTTGTCGTGGAAGCACCCAACCAGCCACCAGCACCAGAGACGGAAACGGCTCCGCCCGCCCCGGTGCCGGTCGCGGAAACCTCCGTGGCCAAGCCCGCGACGCCGATCGCTCCTCCGCCGCGGCCCGCGCCGGTGGTGAAGCCGATCGATGCGCCCAAGCCGCTGGAGCCGACGGTCGTGACACCGTCGCCCCAGCCGCCGTCGCGAGCGGTGCCGCATACGACGCAGCCCGCTCGTCCGATGGACGCTCCCAAGCCCACCACGAGCATGCCGCCGAGCGGCCCCGCGCCGACTCCCACCCCGACTGCCCAAGCGCCGCAGGGGCCCGGCGGACCCGGACGCCCCGACATCGGTCCCAACGGGCCGGTGCGGTCGCAGCTTGGTCGTGGCCCGGTTTCGCCTCAGAACGTGCCGACTCGGCCGACCAACGTCATCCCTGCCGGACCGAAGCTCGAGCAGCGCGCACCTGTAGCCCTGCGCGGACCGAAGGTTGTGCGCATCGAGGCGCCCGAGCAGATCGAAGCCCCGCGCGCCCGTCGCCCGATGGGACCCGGTGGACCCGGCGGCAGTTCGATGACCACGGCCCGCGGGCCGCGGACCGGCGGAGGCGCTGGCGCACCCGGTGAAGGCGGCGGCGGAGGCGGGAGCGATGATGATCGCGGTCGCAGCCCACGCCGGAAGGTGACGCCACCGCCGG
>JBEIUO010000086.1:0-7568 GCA_040374335.1 Phycisphaeraceae bacterium | reverse complement strand
TCGCGAGGACGAAGCTCAGCACTGGCTCCGCTTCCTCCGTCGCTCGTCCCGCTCCCGCAGCCCATCGCCATCGCCCCCGGCCACGCAAACGGCACAAACACCCGAAGCGGCACCAACACATACAGCATCATCCGCCACGACGCCGACACCCGACGCGCCAACAGCACATCCGCCAACGCCACCCCCGCCAGCAGCACCAGCGCCTCCACGTTCGCCCGCACCACCCACCCCGGTACCGCACGCCCCACGCCCTCAACCCAGTCCAAGAGCTCGCTCATCGCCTCACTCCTTGTCCTTGAGCAGATTCAGCAACTCCTCCCGCTGCTTGCGCGAGAGCCTCGCCTCCGCCAACACAAACTGCAACGCCGACGCCGACGCCCCGCCAAACGCCGCCTCCACAAACCTCCGCCACGCCGACCGCCGCGCCGTCTCCGCGTTCACCACCGCCGTGTACTCCCACACGTTCCCCACCTGCCTCGCCCCCACCAACCCCTTCTCCACCATCCGATCCAGCATCGTCTTCACCGTCGAATACGCCCACCCACGCGACGACTCCAGCGTCTCCGCTACCCCCCGCGCCGTGCTCGGCCCCCTATCCCACAACGCCTCGAGCACGTCCCACTCCGCGTCGCTGATCGTCCACTCCGCCCGTTCGCCGCTCATACGCTCGCTCCCATGTGACAATCGTCGCCGACATACTACATGTGTCGCACTCGCGGGTCAAGCACGGCCGAAGCGCGCCGACGACGATCGGCTCCACGCCGCCCGCGCCGCTCAGCAGCCGGCGTCCCACCACGTAAAGAACAGAACTACGTCGTCCCCGTCCACCCCGCCGTCGACGTTCACGTCCGCGGACCCACCCGACGAATCCCACACAACGAAAAACGCGATCAAGTCGTCGCCGTCGACACCACCGCCCCCGTCGAAGTCGGCGGGGCAGGCCCCCTGAGTCGGGAGCGAACGGAAGCTCCTGTCGCCCGTTCCGCCCGCCGCGCCCGCGGAGATCAGCACCGCGGGCGGCAACTGCGAAGCCGACGCGGGGAAGACAACACCCGCGGTAACCGGGACGCTCGCCCCCGGTGCCAGCACCCCCGTGCTCGCGGGCTGGAAGGAGACTCCCATGCCCTCGGCAAAAAGGATGAAATCGGCCGCGGCAGGCGACGTGTTCACGACCGTCAGCATCACCGGCACCACCGAACCCGGACCGCCCCGCACGTTGTTGACCGTCGCATCGATCCGCGATCCAGGGCTGCGCTGCGAAGCGTTGACGTCCGCGTCCGCGTCAGCGATCGGCCCCCACACAGCGTTCCAGAGCGACTGGTCACCCCGCAGCGTGAGCACGAAGAACGTGGTGAGGAGCCGGCGCGTGATCCGAAGCTGCTGGGATCGGCCCAGCGTCGCCGAACTGTCGCACCCGATGAACCCGGCATCCGTAAACCCGCAGTGAAAGCCGCCCCGGATGATCGGGAGCGACTTTGGCGCGGCCCCTGCGTTGTACATCACCTGCCCGTTGCCGGACACCGGAACGATGGTGTCCGACTCCCCCGAGATCAGGCTCACCGGCACTCGGATCCGCGCCATCGCAGCGACCGCCGATGGGTTCGTCTCCGCGGCCGCAAGGTTAGCCAACGCCTTGACCCGCGGGTCATCCGCCGCCGCGAGGATGCTCGCGCCGCCCCCCATCGAGTGGCCCGACATGCCCAAGCGAGCCGGATCAACCGCGTTGAACAGGAAGGAACCCGGCGCGGCGTTCTGCTGCTCGAGATAACTCAGGCAGTGGCGGAGGTCGGCCGCGAAGCCGGCATGGCTGGGGAACAGCGAGCCCTGGGAGTTCGAAGCGATGACGACAAAGCCCCAACTCGCAAGGTGATCCATGGTCGTCGCGTACTGCGTTGTCGCCTGCAGGAACCCGTGTCCGAATGAAATCGCCGCCGCCGGGGCCGCGCCCGGTGCAAATGGTGTCGACGCCCCCGCGGTCGTCGCCGGGTACGACAGCCGCGCCGTGAAGGTCGTGCCGTCCGCACGGGCCACCGTAGCCGTTCGAACCCCTACCGCAAACGGGCCCGCCGCGGCATAGTCCTGTGCTTGGGCGGCAGTGGTCATCAACACGGCGATCCAGCAAGCAAGTGTTCGCATGACTCCACTTTACAAAGGGGCGGGAAGACCGGCAATAGAATACTCCGCGCCAGACATTATATTCCATTCACGCAAGATCAGTTGTGCTCGAACGGCAACGGATCAGCCACCCGACCCGCCAGCCACTGATTCACCCGGGGCCACACAACCTCCTTCATCAGGATCTTGATGCACGCCGCCACCGGAATCGCCAGCAACAACCCGTAGAAACCCGCCAGCACACCGCCCGCGATCGACGCGAACAGGATCGTCGGCGTATCCATGTTCGTGCTCTTCCCCTGCACCCGAGGCGTCAGCACGTAGTCATCCGTCACCTGCTGAATCGCGAGCACCACCAGCGGCGCACCCACGATCCACCACCACTTCGACCCCACGCCATCATCCCCACCACCGCCGATCCACATCAGGAGCATCACCACCGGCACCGTCGCCCCCGCCGCGTACGGCACCAGCGTCAACGCCCCCACCACCAACCCCACCACCAGCGGCGCCGGCACCCCGATCGCCCAGTACGCCAGAATGTAATACAGAATCAGCACCGCGCAGATCGTCAAACGCCCACGCACAAACCCCGCGATCACCGCGTCCATCTGCTGCACCAGGTCGATCACCTTCCCCTTCTTACGCTCCGGGATCAGCCCCTCCCAGAAATCCAGCACCTTCCCATACCCTGTGCAGAAGAAGAAGAAAAAGAACCCCGTCAAGAACCCGCCGAAGATCACCCCGAAAATCGACGACGCCGCGCCCACCGCCGCGCCCACCGCGCCACCGCCTACGTTGATCGCCTGCTTCCCAATCGCCCCCGCATTGCGATTCACCCACTCCAGCCCCCACATCCCAACGTCATACAAGTCGCTCAACGCGCCGCTCGGCACACTCGGCCCGGTCACGCTCACATGATCCTCCTCCGTCGGCGGATCAACGACCATCTCCTCACCAACTCCCACGACCCCGGCGACATCCGCCTTCAACTCCGCCGGTTCCTTCGCCGCGCCCGCGTCCACCGCAGGTTCCTTCGCCGCGTCCCCCACACCCTCCGGTACCGCCCGCTCCTTCTGCTCCGCCTCCCGCCGCCGCTTCGCCTCCTCTTCAACCTCCACAATCGAATCACGGATCGACAGCCACGCGGTCGGCACCCCGTTCCGCATCAGCCTCGCCCGCTTGGCCTCATCACCCGGCGCCCGGATCGACTGCACCGTCTTGTCCACGTTCCGCGCAATCGACTGTGCAAACCTCGCCCCCTGAACCGTCGCAAACCCCAACCCCAGCGACACCGGCAGAATCACCACCACCAACGCCGCGAAGATCAGCCCGACCGCGATCCCCTTCCGCGTAAACAGCTTCGTCGCCGTCAGCCTCCGCACAAGTGGCTCGCACAGATACGCGAACGCCAACGCCAACAGCATCGGCACCGTTACCACGCTCAAGTGGTACCCCAACCAAATCAACCCCACCACCGCCGCCAGCAGCACCCCATCCCGAATCGGTTGGATCTGCCACAGGTGCGACCGCCGCCAGTCCTTCCCCGCTTGCGATTTGCCTTCAGCCATGCCAACAGACTACCCGCGGCACCGTCGCGCCGCCCACCACCCCGCCCTCAGTTCTTTGAAAAACCCGTCCCCGCTCACATCGCCGGCGTCAGATCCAGGAACGCCTCGTCGAAGTCGAACACCCCGCGGAAATGCTCCAGCGAGTCGTCGTCGTTCTTCCGCATGATCCCCGCATCCACCATCGCGTACACGATCCGGCCGAAGTCCTCGGTCCCCTCGATCGACCACCGCCGCAACACCGTCCGGGCAAGCCGCCCATACTGCCGCAACGCATAGTCCCGCAGCCCCATGCACAACTGCTGCCCCGTCACGTGCCGGCTCTCCTCCTCGGCGGAGTCGTCACCGTGCACCATCTTGACCGTGTGGGCCAACCCGTCCCTGACAAACAGGAACGCCGCCGGGGGAAACTTCCCAGCCTTGGGCTTCAAAACCTGCCACTCAGGAAAGTTGATCTCGGACACGTACAACTCCTGATCAAACCGTCACGGACCTCTTCTTCGGACCAGTCTCTATCGGCTCCGAACCACCGCGACACCAGCAACACCTTGGCTGGCCACAAGTCTAGGCCCCCATCCCGCGGCCAAGACAACCCCACCAAACAAATGGCGATCACCCCCTGCTCACCGCTCGCGATCCCCGTTTCCACCACCGCAGCGGAGCCTCCACCCACTCCCCGGCCCGCTCCCCAATCCCCACGCGCCGCCCACACTCCAGCACCCCGCGACCAAACGCCCGCCCCCGCTCCACCTCGACCCACAACCCTTCGCTCGCCGTCAAATCCACCCCGTTCAGGTGCAGGTCCACTCCCATCGCCCGACACAACGACCCAGGACCACGACACAACTCGTGATCCCGCAACTCCTTCCGACCCCGCGCCAACCGCATCCGCTCCATCCCCTCATCCACCTCCACCGCTCGCACCAACACCGCCCGCGGATCCCCCTCCTCCCCGCACACCACATTCAGACAGTGGTGCATTCCATAGGTGAAGTACACGTACGCCAACCCAGCCCGGCCGTACATCGCCTCGTTCCTTCGCGTCCGCCTCCCGCCAAACGCGTGCGACGCACCGTCCTTCACCCCGATGTACGCCTCGGTCTCCACGATCAGCCCGCTCAACCGTTCCCCCTCCCACATCCTCACCAGCCGCTGACCGATCAATCGGCGCGCAAGCACCTGCGCCGTCGTTGAATAGAACGATCGACCCGCTCGCTCCGCCATCCTCAGCCCCCCCGGTAGACCCAGCGAGGCTGCGCATCCGCCCTCATCACCGCATCCAACGGATCCCGCTCCCACCCCGCCACGTCTCCCACATCAACCGCAATCACCCCCGCCGGCCGATCCCCAATCCCCAGCCCTACCGCCCCCGCCTCCACCCCCCACCCCGCCGCCCCGTTCACCGTCCCCATCCGCAGCAGCACGCTCGCCTCCACCCCGTCCCGCCGGCGTAGAAACCGCATCTCGTCCAGCACGCTAATCCGTTCCGAAGTCGGCAGATTCACGATCGAGTCCGTCCCGAGCGCGACCGGAATCCCCGCCGCAAGCATCTCGCGGTACCGGTGCGCCCCGAACGCTCCCTCTTGCCCGAAGTACGCCGAGGCACGCGGGCAGTACGCCACCGTCGCCCCACTCGCCGCGAGTACCTCGAGGTCCCCGTCGCCGCAGTCGTTCACGTGCGCCACCACGAACGGAGCCTCTCGCAGAACCTCCGCGAGATGCACGACCGGGCTCTTCCCCTTGCCGATCTCCTCCAGCATCTCGTCCGTCCAAACGCCCAGCCTCTCCAGGAGATCCCGTTGGGGCCCCCGCCCGCTCCCAATGAACTCCCGCTCCTCCGGCGTCTCCGCGAGATGCGTGGACAGCCTCAGTCCCCTCTCCCGCGCCAACCCCGCCGCCCATCGGTACCCCCCCACCGACACCGTGTTCGTCGCGTGCGGCTGCAACCCGACCCGAAAGCGCCCCGCCCCCCGCTCCCCCGCCGCGTCCATCGCCGCCGCTACCTTCGCGAGCCCCCCGCGCTCGCCCTTACCGATCGCGAAGAACTCCACGAACGAAACGCCCCGCATCCCGCTCGCCGCCACCACACCATGCGGCACAAGCGACGGCATCCCACCCGGCGCACCGGCAATATCCCCGACCACCGCGGTACCACCCCTCAGCGCCAACTCCACCCCCCGCGCAACCGACGCCGCGATCCCCTCCGCCGTCCCCGCCCGCTCCGCCCGCACCACATCAACAAAGCCCACAAACCCCTTCAACGGGTCAAAGGGCCGAGGGCCAATGTGCGTGAGATCAAGGTGGGTGTGCGCATTCACGAGCCCGGGCAAAAGCACGCTCCGGTCCAGCCGAACCCGCGACGCACCCCGCGCCGCCGGGTGCGACCCCACCTCCGCCTCACTCCCTCTCGCCAGCACCACACACCCCGCTCCGCCGACCTCCAGCAAAAGCGCCCGCGCGATCCCCGCCCCCGGATCCGCCACTCCCGCGGCAGAAATCAGGTGAACCCCCTCGCTCAGCAGTTCATTCGCGTCCACGCCCAACGATAGTGGTCCCAAACCCGCCCGCCATCCGATGATCTCTCCCGCTGGAACCCGGCCGCACCGCCCACCGCCGCGGCCACCCCGCCCGCCCGAAAAATCACCGCCAGTCACGAGGATCCGGCCCCGGCGTTCGGGACTCCGGCTACCATCCGCTCTATCGGATGCCTCGCGCGCACGGCGATGCCGGGCGACACGCTTTCAGCGTCCGGGACCCAGAAGGAGCGTTGGATGTTCACCCGCGTGAAACGACTTGCTGTTGCCGGCCTTGGCCTCACCCTCTCGCTGCTCACCCTCCAGGGTTGCGTCGGCCAGGGTGAATACGACAACCTCTACGAGACCAACGCGGCTCTCAAGAACCAGCTCGCAACCGCAGAGCGCGAACGCGACGAGGCCCGCTCCTCTCTCGACATCCTCCGCTCCCGCATGGGCTCGGGCGAAGGCGCACTCGCCACCCTCGAGCGCCAGAACGCCGAACTGAAGCGCCAGCTCGATCAGGCTCTCGCTGATTACCGCGGGCTCCAGGATCGCTTCGGCAACCTCAAGTTCGGCCCTGTCGACGCCGAGACCGACGCCGCCCTCAAGGAACTCGCCAGCCGCTACCCCAACCTCCTTTCCTACGACTCCGCTCGCGGCATGCTCCGCTTCAACAGCGATCTCACCTTCGACTCCGGCAGCGATGCCGTGAAGCCCGAGGCCACCGCCGCGCTCCAGGCCCTCTCCGAAATCCTCAACAACTCCGCCGCCATGGCCTACGACGTTGTGATCGAAGGACACACCGACAGCCAGCGCATCAGCGCCAAGACCGCCTCGCGTCACCCCACCAACCGCCACCTCTCGGTCCACCGCTCCATCTCCGTCATCAACGAGATGTCGCGCATGGGCGTCCAGCCGGCCCGCATGCTCGCCGCCGGCTGGGGTGAGTTCCGCCCCGCCGTCACCAACGCGCCCAGCGGCAACACCCCGCAGAACCGTCGCGTCGAGATCTTCTTCGCGAAGAGCTCCGGCAACGACGTTCCCGCCCCCGCGGCCAGCGATGTCGCCCCGATCGGCTCGGGCGTCGGCACCCCCGACGGGAATGCCCCGCCGAGCCGCCAGCCTGATATCACCAAGTAAGCCACGGCCTTCAGGCCCGATCTTCACCTCCGCAACCGGCCCCCGAGGGCCGGTTTTTCTTGCGCATCCACCCTCTACGTCCGATCAAAATCCAATCAAAAAACAAAATAAACACGATCAAAAAGATTCTTTAGAGAAAGAACCACAGAAAATCTTGGCGCATTCCTGCCCATCGCTTACCCTGATAGCTCGTTGCGTTGTTGTTCCAGGGTCACCATTCCGTGTTTTC
>JBEIUO010000548.1:0-2860 GCA_040374335.1 Phycisphaeraceae bacterium | reverse complement strand
TCGGCGCGGTGTACCTCGATGGCGGCTTCGAGGCGGCGGCAAGGTTCATCCGCCCGCTCTTCGGCGATGTCATCGATCGCGCGGCGGTTTCTGGTCACCAGCAGAACTTCAAGAGCGTGCTCCAGCAGTACGCGCAGCACGAACTCGGCCAGACCCCGCAGTACCGCATCCTCGCGGAGCAGGGCCCGGACCACGCCAAGGTGTTCGAAGTCTGTGTCGAGATCGAGGGGAAGCGGTTCCAATCCTGCTGGGGCAACTCCAAGAAGCGGGCCGAGCAGGACGCGGCCCTCGCTGCCCTGCGTCAGCTGGGGATCGTGAAGGAAATGCCCGACGGCGAGTTCAAGGTCGTCGAGGGCTTCGGTGCGCCAGATGCGTCCGAGGCTTCCAAGCCGGCGGGGGGCGGGGATGCCTGAGCAGCGCGTCGCTTCCAGCGGCACTGTCCGCGTCCGTGCTCGGTACTGCGAATGCGACCCGATGGGGGTTGCGCACCACGCGTCGTACGTCCCGTGGCTTGAAATCGGCCGCACGGAGCTGCTGCGCGAGAGCGGGAAGACCTACGCCGCGCTCGAAGCAGAGGGGACACTCCTTGTGATCGTGAAGCTCGAGGTGCGGTACCGCAGATCCGTGAGGTACGACGACACCGTGGAGATCCGTACCCGCTGGACAGGCGGTGGGCGCGTGAAGATCGAGCACGAGTACGACGTCGTCGTCGTGGAACGTGCGGGCGCGGCGGTCGAGGAACTCGCGGCGACGGCGTCGACGACGCTCGGATGCGTCGATCGGGCGGGGAAGATCATGGCCCTCCCCGCGTGGCTCGCGAGCTGAACGAACCGAACGGGATCAATGGATCGCTTCGGTCACCGCCCGAACTTCGGCGGTCGTGGTGATGCCTTCCATCACCTTTCGCATGCCGTCCTGGCGGAGCGTCACCATGCCTCGCTCGATGCACATCCGGCGGAACTCGGAGACGTTGGGATTGCGGGCGATGATGTCGCGGAGCGAGTCGTCCGCGGCGAGCAGCTCGTAGATACCAACGCGTCCCGAATAGCCCGTTCTGCGGCAGCGATCGCACCCCTTGGCGACCCACATCACGTCGCCCGCGAACCCGTGCATCGTGAGGAACTCGGCCATTTCCTCGTTGGGCTTCTCCTGTGCCTTGCAATGGGCGCAGAGGGGGCGCAGCTGTCGCTGCGCCAAGACCCCGTTGACCGCCGCGGCGACGAGGAAGGGCTCGAGGCCGATGTTGACCAGTCGCGTGATGGAACTAGGGGCGTCGTTGGTGTGTAGCGTGGAGAGCACCAAGTGGCCGGTGAGCGCGGCCTGCAACGCGATGCCAGCGGTCTCAATATAACGGATTTCGCAGAGCATGATGACGTCCGGGTCCTGACGCCGCAGTGCGCGCAGGGCGAGGGCGAAGGTCATGCCGATCTTCTCGTGCATCTGCGTCTGGGTGATGCCGTCGAGGTGATACTCGACGGGATCCTCGACGGTGCAGACGTTCATGGTGTTCTTGTCGAGCTGGCGGAGCGAGGCGTAAAGGGTCGTCGTCTTACCCGAGCCGGTAGGTCCTGTGACCAGCGAGACGCCGTGGGGCGCATCGATCTGGTGCTTCCAGATCGTGTACGTGTCCTCGTGCATACCGAGGTTCTCGAGTTCGACGTTGATCGACTTCGTATCGAGAATACGCATGACCGTCTTCTCCCCGTAGGTGTTGGGGAGGGTGGACATACGCAAGTCCAGCTTGCGGCCGGCGACGGTACAGCGGATGCGGCCGTCCTGTGGGATGCGCCGCTCGGAGATGTCGAGGTTCGCCATGATCTTCAGGCGGCTCGTGATCGCCGCCGCCATGGACGCGGGCGGGGTCATCATCTCGAAAAGCTGCCCGTCGATACGGAACCGCACCTTCAGCTTCTTCTCGCACGGTTCGAGGTGGATATCGCTCGCGCCCTCCTTGACCGCCGTCTGGATGATGTGGTTGACGTAGCGGATGATGGGCCCGGCGTCGGCCTCTTTCTCGAGGTCGACTTCGGTTGCTGACTTCTTCTCAACCGACACGTCCGCTTCTTCGACGCCCTCGAGGATCTTGGAAACGTCCACCTGCTCGGCTTCTTCGGTGCCGCCGGCACCGACGAGCTCGAGGGCCCGCTTGACGTCGGCCGCGGGCGTCAGCACGACCTTCACGGGCGCGCGGAGCTTGGAACCGACATCCTGGAAAAGGAAGACGTTCTCGGCCTGCGTGGCGGCGACGACGATGCGTGCACCCTCGGTGCGCAGCGGGATGATCGAGTGCTGTTTGCAGAACTCCGGGGTGAGGCGCTGGAGCAACGTGCCGTCAAAGCCTCCCTCGAGGCCTTTGTCGAAGTCGATGCGCTCGAAAGGCACACCAGAGCTGCACGCCACGAGTTCCTGCACGGCGGCCTCGTCCGCGCCCTGCTCGATGAGGGCCTCGGCCAGCTTCTTGCCCGGGGTCTGCTTCACGAGCTGGAGCGCAATGTTCAGCTTCTCGTCCGGGAGCACGTTGCGCGTCTTCGCGAGCTTCTCCAGATCCTGATGCGTTCCGCCGTCCTCGTCATGCGAGTACAGCGGCCGGGGCGAGGCCTTTGCATCGCCGCCGCGCGTCTGGTTGGCGGGCACGGCGGGGAGGTTGGAGAACGACTCCTCGGCCTGATCGACCCGGTGCGGCTTGGCGGTCGATGGTGCCGGGGTGTCGGCCGCCTTGCGGGCGCTGTCGACGCCGAGCTCGTGGAGGATGTCGTCGATGTTGTACTTGGCCAAGGTCTCGCGCCTCCGGCTTGATCAGTTGCGTGGCTTGGTGAACTTCGAGGGGCCCTTCGACGGGGAGTCGACCTTCTCGTCCATG
>JBEIUO010000610.1:0-2614 GCA_040374335.1 Phycisphaeraceae bacterium | reverse complement strand
GGGCGAACCCTCCGATACTTCCAATCCCGGTGCGGAGGCCGTTTCGGCGGCCTGCGTGTTTGGGTGAACGCCACTTTAGCTCAGCGGTAGAGCGATGCTTTCGTAAAGCATAGGTCTGGGGTTCAAATCCCCAAGGTGGCTTTGGTCGTCCTCCCAACGCCCACCCCCCACAACCCACGCCTCACGCCAGAAGCTTCTCAAACAGCTTCCCGTGCACGTCCGTCAACCGGTAGTCCCGCCCCTCGTGCCGGAACGTCAGCCGCTCGTGGTCCATCCCCAGCAGGTGCAGCATCGTCGCGTGCAAATCATGCACGTGCAGCGGATCCCGCGTCACGTTGTACCCCAGCTCGTCCGTCTCCCCGATCGTCACGCCCTTCTTCACCCCGCCCCCCGCAAACCACATCGTAAACGCCCGCGCGTGGTGGTCCCGCCCCAGGAACGTCGACCCGTTCCGCGCCTCGTTCATCGGCGTCCGCCCAAACTCCCCGCCCCACACCACCAGCGTGTCCTCCAACAGCCCCCGCTGCTTCAGATCCTTCACCAACGCCGCGCACGACTGATCCGTCTCCTGACACCGCTCCTTCAGCGACGTCACGATGTCGTCCCCCGGGCTCGTCCCGTGACTGTCCCACCCCCGGTGGTACAACTGCACGAACCGCACCCCGCGCTCCACCATCCGCCGCGCCAGCACGCAGTTCATCGCAAACGACGGCTTCCCCGCCTCCGCCCCGTACATCTCCAGCGTCTTGGGATCCTCCTTCGACACGTCCGTCAGATCCGGCACGCTGCTCTGCATCCGATACGCCATCTCAAAGCTCGCGATCCGCGTCGCAATCTCCGGATCCCCCACTTCCCCCAGCCGCATCCGGTTCAGATCCGCAATCGCCTCCACGCTCTCCCCACGCGTCTCCCGACTCATCCCCGCCGGATCATTCACAAACAACACCGGATCCCGCGCCGACCGAAACTGCACCCCCTGGTACGCCGTCGGCAAAAACCCGCTCGACCAGCACGAGTGCCCCCCGCTCGGCTGCCCGCCCCCCGACAACAACACCACAAACCCCGGCAAATCCTCGCACTCCGACCCCAGCCCGTACGTCACCCAGCTCCCCATGCTCGCACGCCCAATCCGCGCGTGCCCCGAGTTGATGAACAACTCCGCCGGCGCATGATTGAACTGGTCCGTCTGCAACGACCGCACAATCGCGATCTCGTCCGCGATCGTCGCCGTGTGCGGCAACAACTCGCTGATCTCCTGCCCACTCTGCCCGTGCTTCCCAAACCGATACGGCGACGCCAGCAACTTCGGCGTCCCGCGAATAAACGCGAACCGCTCCCCCTTCGTCATCTCCTCCGGAATCGCCTCCCGATCGTGCGCCCTCAAGAACGGCTTGTCCTCAAACAAATCAAGCTGCGACGGCGCCCCATTCATAAACAGATAAATCACCCGCTTCGCCTTGGCCGCAAAGTGCGTCGGCCTCACCGCCAGCGGATTCCGCGGCTGCTCCGCCCCCATCACCCGCCCAGGCATCAGACTCGCCAACGCCAGCGTCCCCAGCCCCACCGCGCAGTCCTTGAACAACTGCCGCCGCGTCCGAACCAGGAGCTCATCGCACGCCTCTCGCATCGCTCACTCCCGTGTGATCGCCTCATCCAAATTCAACATCACGTTCGCCACCACCCCATACGCCGCCAACTCCGACACCACCTCATCCGACTCCCCTTCCACCTTCACCCCCGCCACCCTCCCATTCCCCAGAAACTCCCGCGCCCGCGCCGGATCCCCCGCATACACCCCACGCTGCGATTCCCACAACGCCTCCAGCCGCGACAACTCCTCACCCGTCGGCCGCCGCGACACACTCCGCAAAAACCCCGCCGTAATCCGCTCCCGTAACCCACTCCCCTCCGCCCGCATCCGCGCCCCCAGCGCAATCGCCGCCTCCACATACCCCGCATCATTCAGCGTCGTCAACGCCTGCAACGGTGTGTTCGTCCGCCCCCGCCGCGCACACGAAATCTCGCGGCTTGGCGCATCAAACATCGTAAACGCCGGGTACGGCGCCGTCCTCCGCCAAAACGTGTACAACCCCCGCCGATACCGGCTCTCCCCCTCGTCGCTCTTCCACTGATCACTCGAATAGATCATCGTCCACACCCCATCCGGCTGCGGCGGAAACACACTCGGCCCCCCCACCTTCCGCACGAGCAGCCCCGACGCCGTCAACGCCGCATCCCGGATGAACTCCGCCTCCAGCCGCACCCGCGGGT
The DNA here is from genome assembly GCA_040374335.1 of Phycisphaeraceae bacterium. Lineage (GTDB taxonomy): Bacteria > Planctomycetota > Phycisphaerae > Phycisphaerales > UBA1924 > JBEIUO01. Next base: position 343 of record JBEIUO010000610.1, on the reverse strand, counting down.
ACCTCCACAGCATCACGTTCCCCGCATCAACCTCCGCCGCCTCCGCCCGGTACAAGGACCCCTGCCGATACGCCGCGCTCGTCACAATCAACCGGTGAATCGCCTTCAGACTCCACTCCCGCCTCACCAACTCCGTCGCCAACCAATCCAAGAGCTCCGGGTGCGACGCCCCGCTCCCCTGCGACCCAAAGTCATCGCTCGTCTCCACAATCCCCCGACCAAAGTGCATCTCCCACAACCGATTCACCGTCACCCGCGCCGTCAGCGGGTTACCACCCGCAAACACCCACTCCGCCAACGCCCGCCATCCCCCACCCCACCCCCCCCCCCCCCCCCCCCCGCC
>JBEIUO010000725.1:0-2098 GCA_040374335.1 Phycisphaeraceae bacterium | reverse complement strand
GCCGACCTGCTCCGCGGCTCCATCGATTCGGGCGACTTCAAGCACTACATCTTCGGGCTGCTGTTCTACAAGCGGCTGTGCGACGTGTGGACCGAGGAGTACGACGAGCGGCTGGCCGAGTACGACGACGCCGCGCTCGCCGCCGATCCCGAGGAGCACCGCTTCCACATCCCCGCGGGCTGCTTCTGGGCCGACGTCCGCAAGCGCTCCGTCGACCTCGGCACGTCGCTCAACCTCGCCTTCCGCGCGATTGAGGACGCGAACCCCCGCCTGAAGGGCGTGTTCCAGGACGTGGACTTCGCCAACAAGGAGCGGTTCCCCGACCGCCTGCTCGACGCGCTGCTCCAGCACTTCGACAAGCACCGGATGCGCAAGGTCGACGTCGACTCGCGCATCCTGGGCGACGCCTACGAGTACCTGATCGCCAAGTTCGCGGACGACGCCGGCAAGAAGGGCGGCGAGTTCTACACGCCCAAGCAGGTCGTGCGCCTGATGGTGGAGCTGCTGCGCCCCGAGGAGGGCATGACCGTGTACGACCCCACCGCGGGCTCGGGCGGCATGTTGCTCGAGGCCGTGCACTACATGGAGCGCACGGGCAAGAACGCGAAGGCCCTCACCCTCTACGGGCAGGAGAAGAACCTCAACACCTGGGCCATCTGCAAGATCTCCCTGTTCCTGCACGACATCGACGACGCCTTCATCGAGCGCGGCGACACGCTGCTCGACCCGCGGCACCTCTCGGGCGAGAGCGTCCTGCGCCGCTTCGATCTGGTGATCGCCAACCCGCCGTTCTCGCTGTCCCCCTGGGGGCACGAGGTGTGGAGCAAGGGCGACCCCTTCGGGCGCGACACCTACGGCTGCCCGCCGAAGTCCTACGGCGACCTCGCGTTCGTGCAGCACATGGTGGCCTCACTCACGGCCACGGGCCGCATGGCGGTGGTGGTGCCCCACGGCGTCCTGTTCCGCGGCGGCGAGGAAGGGAAGGTCCGCAAGGGGCTGCTGGAGGACGATCTCATCGAGGCCGTGGTGGGGCTCGGGCCGAACCTGTTCTACGGCGCGGGCATCCCGGCGGCGGTCATCTTCATCAACCGCGACAAGCCCGCCGCCCGCAAGGGAAAGCTGCTCGTGGTGAACGGGGAGAAGCAGCTCGTGGAGGGGAAGGCCCAGAACACGCTCTCCGACGCGAACGTGGCCGCGCTGGCCGACGCCGTGCGGGGCTTCGTGGACCAGGACTTGTTCTGCAAGGTCGTCACGCTGGCCGAGGTGCGCGAGAACGACCACAACCTGAACATCACCCGCTACGTCCAGACCGAGGCCCCGCCGGACGCCATTGACGTGAAGGCCGAGGTGGCGAAGCTCGCGGAGCTGGTGGCGAAGCGGGATGCCGCCGAGGCGACGATGATGGGGTTCCTGAAGGAGCTCGGCTATGCTCAGTGAGGTGCCGAGCGGGTGGGAGGTGTGTCCGTTGCACGGAATCGCCAAGATTCAGATGGGCGAGACATTGATCGCTAAAGATCTCACAGGCGACGGCGTGCCTGTGTTTTCCGCTGGTCGTGGATCGGAGCCGTGGGGGTATACGTCACGATCTCGAAAGTTGTTTCGACGCGGGACGATCATCATCGGAGCGCGCGGCACGCTCGGGTTTCCCCGACTCCCTGATCTCGATGCATACATCTCCACTCAAACCACGATTGCTGTGACTCCGGGCAACCGAGCGGACGCGAGGTTTCTTTCGGCCTTTCTGTCAACGATCGACTACGAGAAACTAGGTGCTCAGCAGGCCGTGCCGATGCTGACCATCGAGTCTCTGTCATCGGCGCGTGTCCTCCTTGCCCCCCTCCTCGAGCAGAAGAAGATCGCCGCCATCCTGTCGTCCGTGGACGAGGCCATCCAGGCCACTCAGGCGGTCATCGACCAGACGCGGCGGGTCAAGGAGGGCTTGCTCCAGGACCTGCTCACGCGGGGCATCGGGCACACGCGGCTCAAGATGACGGAGATCGGGGAGATTCCGGAGGGCTGGGAGGTTCGGGCGTTGTCTGAACTCTGCGCGGATGACGGGATGGTTGGCGGGCCGTTCGGGTCTGACCTGACCGCCGGG
>JBEIUO010000017.1:0-12039 GCA_040374335.1 Phycisphaeraceae bacterium | reverse complement strand
TGCTACACTGATGGGTGTCCGGTCGGTCTCGGGAACGGGATCGGGTGGGGTTGAGCCTGTCGCCGCATTCGTGCGGCGCGGGCGGAAAGCGAAGTCCTTCATGAGATCGCGGGTGTGCCGCGGAGCGTGGGGGCAGCGGAACATCGGTCCGGCGGAGCGGTCGTGCGGCGCGTGTGCGTCGCCCCCGCGTCGGATTGGACGAAGGAAGAACCACTTTCGGCGATCGCGGCGGTGCCGCGGGAGTTCGCGGGAGTGGGAGATGATCGCGGGGGCGGGCGAGGGCGCTGAGAGCGTCGCGCCGCCGGCGGTTGTCGCGAGGGTTCTCGGCGCGAGGCGCGGGGACCCGGATCGAGCGGCGTGCGGGCCAAGAGTCGCGCGTGCCGGGCGGATCACGTCCGATCGACGAAGCCAGGACCGATCAGAGCGTGCCACGAAGGGCGCGCGGAAGGGTCGGTGTGCTTTGGCAGAATCTCAGATGATCATCAACTACGTGCCTGGCGAGGAATGCCGGGTTGCGATCGTTGAGGACGGCAAGCTCGAGGAGCTGTACGTCGAGCGGTTTGCGAACGCGAACCGGGTGGGGAACATCTATGTTGGTCGGGTGGTGAACGTGGAGCCGGCGATCCAGGCCGCGTTCATCGATTTCGGGATTGGGTTGAATGGCTTCCTGCACGTGTCGGATCTTCACCCGCGGTACTTCCCGGGCGAGGGCGACGACACCACCGAGCGGGTGGGGCACAAGACGCCTCGCCGCGAGCGGCCGCCGATCCAGCACGCGCTGCGTCGCGGCGACGAGGTGATCGTGCAGGTGCTGAAGGACGGGGTGGGCTCGAAGGGCCCGACCGTGACGAGCTACCTGTCGATCCCCGGGCGGTTCCTGGTCATGATGCCGCAGATGGACAACATCGGCGTGAGCCGGAAGGTTGAAGACGACGAGCAGCGTCGGCAGATGCGGGAGATCCTGGATCAACTGGAGTTGCCGGAGGGGTTCGGGTTCATCCTGCGGACGGCAGGGTTCCAGAAGACCAAGACGGAGCTGAAGCGGGATCTGTCGTATCTCCAGCGGCTGTGGAAGGACATGGAGCGGCGGCTGAAGACGGGCGGGAACAAGCCGCGGCTGCTGTATTCGGAGAGCGATCTGTTGGTGAGGTCGCTGCGGGATCTCTTGACGACGGAGATCAACCAGGTCATCATCGATCACGAGACGGCGCTGAAGCGTGCGAGCCGGTTCATGAAGATCGTGGCGCCGCGGGGCGCGACGCAGTTGATGCACTTCCCGGGGAAGACGCCGATTTTCCACGCGTTCAACGTGGAAGAGCAGATCGCGTTGATCCATGCGCGCGAGGTGCCGCTGCCGTCGGGCGGGCGGCTGGTGATCGATCAGACGGAGGCGCTGGTCGCGATCGACGTGAACTCGGGGAAGTCGCGTGATTCGCGGGACAGCGAGACGAACGCGTATCAGACGAACGTGGAAGCGGTGGACGAGATCTGTCGTCAGCTGCGTCTGCGGGACATGGGCGGGATCGTGATCAACGATCTGATCGATATGCGGCGGGTTGAGCACCGCAAGGACATCGAGCACCGGTTCAAGGAGCGGCTGAAGCGGGATCGTGCGCGGAGCACGGTGCTGCAGATCTCGGAGTTCGGGATTCTGGAGATGACGCGGCAGCGGATGCGTCCGAGCCACGAGAGCGTGCACTTTACGGATTGTCCGACGTGCCGCGGGCGCGGCATGGTGCAGAAGCCGGACTCGGTGGCGTCGGAAGCGGTGCGCGAGTTGTGCATGCTGCTGGACGTTGAGAAGATTCAGCGGGTGGAGATGGTTGTGTCGGCGCGTGTGGCGGGGGAGATGCTGTCGGGCAAGCGGCAGCTCTTGACGCGGATCGAACGTTCGTACTCGAAGACCGTGGACGTGCGGGTGAGCGACGCGGTGCCGGTGGATCGCATCGGGTTCTACGCGTACGACGATATGGGCAACGACGTGGACCTCACGAATCTGCCCCGTCCGAAGAAGCCCAAGGACCTCAAGCCCTGGGAGGATCCGGACGCGACGACTACGGATTGGGCGGACAACACGGCGGATCAGGTGAACCACGAAGAGCCCGAGCCCGTGGAGGAAGCGGTCGAGGACTTTGCGCTGCACCCGATCGAGATCGACGAAGGCCCGGACGCTGGCGAGGGCGAGAGCGGCGGTTCGGATCAGATGGACGAAGGCGGTCGCAAGCGTCGGCGTCGTCGCGGGCGTCGGGGCAAGGGCGGCGCGGCGGGCGGTGCACCGGCTCCGCAGGGACAGGGGCGCGCTCCGCAGCAGCAGCAACAGCAGCGGCCGCCGCGGCAGCAACCCGCGCCGCAGCCTGTGGCGCAGGGGCCGGCGGTTGACGGCGGCGAGGGCCAGGTCGATGGTCACGATGACGGCGGGCCTCAGGATGGCGGGCCGCAGGGGCCAGATGGCGGCGCAGACGGACCCGGCGGCGGGAAGCGTCGTCGTCGGCGGCGCGGGCGTCGTGGTCGGGGCGGTCGCGGCGGCGAGGGCGGGCCGAACCAGCAGCAGGGCGTAGACGGGCCGGGTGGCGAATCGATGGGAGACACGGCGGCCGAGGTTGTTTCGGACGAGATTTCGCCGGCGGCCGAGGAAGTCGCGGCGGACCAGTTCGCGATCGAAGCGGATCGCCAGAGCCAGCACGCGCACAGGCGTGGCGGGCTCCGTCCTTCGGCCGATGGGATCATCACCGGTGATCACGGGGAGAGCCCCGAGCCTCAGGCGCAGCCTCAGCGGGCGCCGTCTGGCGACGATGGCGATGGCCCGGGCGGTGGGTACGAAGGCGATGAGGGCGGGCCCGAGGGCGGCGAGCAGTCGCAGGGACCCGATGGTGGTCCGCAGGGTGAAGGTGGCGAGGGTGGCGAGGTGCGCAAGCGTCGTCGTCGTCGTCGCCGTGGTCGTGGTGGGAATCGAGCGGGCGAGGGCCAGCCGCAGGGCGGCGAGGGCCAAGGATCTCAGCCGATGAACCAGGGCAATGGGAGCCAGGGCAACGGGAATCAGGGTCAGGAGGGCCGTGCTCCGCAGCCGCAGGCCCAGCAGCAGGGCCGAGCTCCTCAGCAGGAGGGCCAGCAGCGGGGCCAGCAGCAGGGTGGCCAGCAGCAAGGCGGCTACCAGGGCGGGCGTCCGCGGGATGACCGCGGGGGCCAGCGTGGTCAGCAGGGCGGTCGCGGCGGGCAGGACCGGCGTGATGGCCGGGATGGCGGTCGCGATGGTGGGCGTGAAGGTGGTCGAAATGGCGGTCGCGACGGTCGCGATCGTCGGGATGGTCGTGATCGGCAGGACAACCGGCCGCGGGAGGATGGGAGGCCGGCGCAGGCTTCGGGGCAGCCCCCGCAGCAGCAGCAACCGCCGCAGCAGCCGCAGCAGAACACGGGGCCGAAGCCTCGGACGCTGTACGGGGCGGTGAAGCGGAAGTTGTCGGCGAGCGAGTTGAACAGGCGTCCGAAGCCGGAGTGACGCGCGGTCGGTCGAACGCATGGAACGACGCGTCATCATCCTGGGTTCGACGGGCTCCATCGGCACGCAGTCGCTGGATGTGATCGAGCACCTGAACGTTCTTCATGCGCGCGGGGAGTACCCGGACTCGTTTCGGGTCGTGGGGCTCGCGGCGGGGCGGAGCGTGTCGCTGCTGCGCGAGCAGGCGGAGCGGTTTGGGTGCGGTGACTGCGCGCTGGCGGATGAGTCGGGGGCCGGGGAGTTGCGGGGGATCGCGCGGGTGTACGCGGGGCCTGATTCGGCGGATGCGCTGGTGAGGTCGGTGGCGTGCGACGTGGTGATCGCGGCGATGGTGGGGGCCGCGGGGCTGCCGGCGACGCTGGCGGCGGTCGAGCTCGGCAGAGATGTTGCGCTCGCGAACAAGGAGACACTGGTGGCGGCGGGGGGCGTTGTGGTCCCGGCGGCGCGCCGGTCGGGCGCGAAGCTGTTGCCGGTGGACTCCGAGCACGCGGCGGCGTGGCAGTGCCTGATGTGCCTGCTCGGACCGGGCGTTGCGCCGCCCACGGCGGTTGATGCGAGGCTGTCGCGGCTGGTGCTGACGGCATCGGGCGGCCCGTTCCGGTTGTGGACGAAGGAGCAGATCGAGGGCGCGACGCCGGAGCAGGCGCTGCGGCATCCGACATGGACGATGGGCCGGAAGGTGACGATCGACAGCGCGTCGCTGATGAACAAGGTGCTGGAAGTGATTGAGGCCCACTGGCTGTTCGGGCTCGAGCCCGAGCGGATCGGCGTGGCCGTGCATCCGCAGAGCATCGTGCACGCGGCGGCGGAGATGTGCGACGGATCGTTGATTGCGCACATGAGCGCGCCGGACATGAAGTGTCCGATCCAGGCGGCGCTGTCGTGGCCGGCGCGGGTGGAGGGGGCGTGCAGGCGGGTGCGGCTGGAGGAGCTCAAGTCGCTGGCGTTTGAGGCGCCGGACGCGGAGCGGTTCCCGGCGATCCGGCTGGCGGAGCGGGTGATGCGCGAGGGGGGCGTGAGCGGGGCCGTGCTGAATGCCGCGAACGAGTGCGCGGTGGAGGCGTTCCTCGCGGGGGCGATGGGGTTCGGGGAGATCCCGCGCGTGGTGGAGCGGGCGATGAACGCGGTGGGGGCGGGGCGAGCGGCGACGCTGAGGGATTGCCTGGAAGCGGACGCGGCGGCCCGGGAGCATGTGCGTGGGGAGTTGGCGGCCCGCGGTGAATCGCGCGGGGCTCGGTGAGCGAAGGGAAGTGACTGTGAACGCGACACCACGCAAGTTCGTCCTGGGGATATCGGGCGCATCGGGTGCGGCGTACTCGCTGCGGTTCATGCGGCTGCTCTTGGAGCGGGGGCACGAGCTGCACCTGGTGGTCTCGGATTATGGGCGGCGGCTGCTGTTTGATGAAGCGGGTGTGCGCGAGCTCTCGGCGGAAACGCTGGTGCCGGAGATCGCGGCGAAACTGTCGGCGGGCCGGCTGTTCATCCATCCGAACAAGGACGTGGGCGCGGTGATCGCGTCGGGGAGCTTTCTGCACTCGGGGATGGCGGTGCTGCCGTGTTCGTCGGCGTCACTGGGTGCGATGGCGACGGGGTCGGGGTCAAACCTGCTCACACGCGCGGCGATGGTGACGCTGAAGGAGCGGCGGCCGCTGATCGTGTGCCACCGGGAGATGCCGCTGAGCCTGATTGACATCCGGAACATGGAGACGCTGGCGTTGGCGGGCGCGACGATCTGCTCACCGAATCCGGGGTTCTATCTGAACCCCAAGCGTGTGGAGGACATCGTGGACTTCACGGTGGGGAAGGTGCTCGACCTGCTGGGGGTGGAGCACGACCTGCGGACGCGGTGGGAGCATCATGAGGGCGACCATTCTCCGAACCGCGTTGGGGGTGAGTGAGCGGGGGCGGTTGTTTTTCACCGGGGCCGGTTTGGTGCTCCGATATCCCGAGCGCGGCGCGTGGTTGGGGGTGGGGCGGCGCGTGAATCGGGAGATCGGACATGAGCGCGGTTCCTACGCAGGCGCGGCTGGCACCTGAAGAGCAGGCGGAGTTGGCGGAGGAGCTGACGAGGTATTACACGTCGCAGTACCGCGACGACGTGTGCCTGCCGAACTGGAAGGACCATCTCGCGAAGCGGCGGGACGAGGACGCGAACTTCAGGGCGATCCTGGACCGCACGGAGAAGTGGGTGCTGGGCCGGCGCGTGGGCGCGAACGAGCGGGTGCTGGTGGTGGGGGGAGGGACCGGCGCGGACTTCATGGCGTTCGCTCGGCGTGGGTGCGAGACGCACGCGGTGGAGCCGAGCACGAAGGCGGTGCGGATCGCGCACCTGAAGGCGAAGCAGGAGGGGCTCGATTCGTCGCGGTTTATCGAGGGGGTCGCGGAGAAGCTCCCGTACGTGTCGAACATGTTCGACTTCGTGTGGTCGTGGACGGTGATCGAGCACGTGCAGAACGTGGAGCGGTCGCTGCGGGAGATGGTGCGGGTGCTCAAGCCCGGCGGGACGATGTTCATCGGCACGGTGGACTATCGGGGGTGCTACGAGCCGCACTACAAGATGTACTTGCCGTGCTTCCTGCCGGCGCCGCTGGTCAAGCTGGCGCTGCGGCTGCGCGGGCGCGATCCGGCGTTTTATTCGACGCTGGCGCTGACGAATGCGCGGGAGATCTCGCGGGTGTTCAAGTCGCTGGATGTGGTGGCGCAGCGGGTGGTCTACCCGTGGAACGCCGAGCTTCGCGAACCGAAGACGATGGGGCAGCGGACGGCCCGGTGGATCTCCGAGCGGTTGGACATCGACACAAATCTGCACTGGGTGGTCCGCAAGCGGGGCGAGGGCGTCTAAGAACCCGAACAGGGCTCAAATCTGGCGGCCGGTTGGGGCGTGTCGCTTGCGGGATTGCGAGAATCACGGATACTGGTGCGGGCGCGGGGCGTAAGGGCCGTGCCGGGGTGTACGCGCTGAGATGGGGCGGGGTGTGTGTTGTGCCGTGATGAGAGTGATCGAGAACGGGAGCTTTGACCATGACGTTGATGAGCCATCGGAACAGCGCGCTCGCGCTGGTGTTGGGAGCTGTTGCCACGGCGAGCGGGGCGGGTTCGGTGGGGGGAGTGGTGATCGGGCCGGTCGTGGGTCCGGATGAGTGGCCGGCGGATCTGGCGGCGGGTTGCGAGGTGGTGCGGATGGCGCCCGCGCTGCGGCCGGTGGTGGAAGAGTCGGTGTTTCGGGGGCTTGAGGCGCGGCACCAGCGGATGCTGAACGTCGCGGCGGCGAACGCGAAGCGGCGGGGTGCGCCGTCGGTGGCGTGCTTTGCGCCGGGGACGAGCGCGGAGACGATGGGGGCGTTCAACCGCGCGATCTTCGCGTTCCAGGACAGGTTCACGCCGGGCCCGCGGTGGGAAGTGACGGCGACGAACCCGAGCACGGGGGACTACGGGACGCCGATCGTGCTGACGTACTCGTTCGTGCCGGACGGGACGGAGATTCCCAACGGGATCGGCGAGGGGGTTGCGCCGTCGGACCTGTTCGCGCGGATGAACGCGATATACGGCGGGAACACGCAGCAGTGGCAGAACTTGTACCACGGCGTGTTCGCGCGGTGGGGCGAGTTGACGGGGGTTACCTACATCTACGAGCCCAACGACGACGGCGCGGTGATGGTTGATGCGGACGGCGTGCTCGGCGTGCGTGGCGACCTGCGACTCGGCGGGAAGTTCATCGACGGCAACAGCGGCGTCCTCGCGTACAACTACTACCCCAACTCCGGCGACATGGTGATCGACACGGCAGACAACTTCTTCGAGAACCTGGGGACGAACTCGCTGCGGCTTCGCAACGTGCTCTCGCACGAGCACGGGCACGGCATGGGACAGCCGCACGTGTGCCCGGTGCAGAACACGAAGCTCATGGAGCCGTTTGTTTCGACGGCGTACGACGGGCCGCGGCACGACGACATCCGCGGCGCGCACGCGCGGTACGGTGACGTGAACGAGCCGAACGGGAGTCAGGTGCAGGCCACGCCGATCGGGAGCGTGGCGGTGGAGAACGTGGTGACGGTGGGCGTACCGCCCGCGCCGGCGATCGCGAACGGGTCGACGGTTTCGATCCACGGCGATGGTGACGAGGACTGGTACACGTTCACGACGGCGGCGGGTGGGCTGCTGACGATCACTGCCGCGCCCGTGGGGCTGGCGTACGAGGATGCGCCGCAGGCGTGTTCGGGGTTCTCGGGGTCGTGCTGCTTCGGTGAGTTCACGGATAGCGCGAGCATCGCGGACCTGGTGGTGGAGGTGTACAACGGCTCGGGCGCGCTGATCGCGAGCTCGGACGCGACGGGCGCGGGCCTGATCGAGACGTTGAACGCGGCGACGTCCGGGGGCGGGACGTTCGCGGTGCGGGTGCTCGAAGATGGAGCGCCGACCGAGCCGCAGCTGTACACGCTAAGCGTGCAGTTGTCGGCGGCGCCCGCGCTGGGGCTGACGCTGATGGAGCCCGTGCCGGCGGTGGTGCCGACGGGTGATTCGGTGCTCGTGAGCGTGCGCGCGGCGTCCGCAGGCGTGCCGGTGAACGCGGTGCAGATGAGCCTGTTCTCGCGGCGTGGGGATGTCGGGTCGTTTGTGCAGACGCCGATGGCGCACTTGGGCGGGGGCGTGTTTACCACTCAGTTGAACACGGGCGGGTGCGGCGAGGAGTGGCAGTACTACGTGCAGGGCGTCGCCGGTTCCGTGGTGGCGGGGCTGCCAGCAACCGGTGGGGCTGGGGTCTACCTCACCGAGGTCGGCGAGGTTGTGACGACGCTCTCGGATTCATTCGAGGTTTCGCCCGGGTGGACGGTGACCGGCGACGCTGTCGCTGGCGCGTGGACGCACGGTGAGCCCCTGGGAACGGGTGCGCAGCCCGAGTTCGATCACTCGCAGGACCCGCTGAGCAACTGCTACTTCACGGGGCAGGGCACGACGGCGACGAGCGCGGGCGAGGCGGATGTGGACACCGGCTCGACGGTGCTCACGAGCACGGCGTTCAGCGCGCTGGGCGTGCAGAACCCGACGATCGGGTACTGGCGCTGGTACGACAACAGCCGCGGCGGAGCTCCGAACACGGACGTGTTCACGGTCGAGCTGAGCAACAACAACGGGGCGTCGTGGGTGTTGGCGGCGACGATCGGCCCGGCGATGCAGAACACGGGGAACTGGGTGTACCACAAGATCCCGCTCGCGGGGATCGGCATGACGCCGACGGCGTCGATGCGGATCCGGTTCACGGCGTCGGACCTGGGGACGGGCTCGCTGGTGGAAGCCGCGATCGACGACTTCAGCGTCTTCGGTTTGACGTGCGAGAACACGTGCCCAGCGGATTACAACGGTGACGGCGGCGTCGACGGCGACGACGTGATCGCGTACTTCGCGGACTGGGACGCGGGGTTGCTCGGCGCTGACTTCAACGGCGACGGCGGTGTGGACGGCGACGACGTGATCGCGTTCTTCGCACGCTGGGATTCGGGCTGCTGATCATCTCGGATTGGAGACAACGAAGGCGACGGAGTCGCCCGCGCGGAGCACGATGGGGTCGTCGTGCGCGCGGATGGTGTGGGTCCCGCTTCCCGAGGTGGTCACCGGCGTCGCCTTCGAGATGATCCCGACGCGCGGGAGCTCGACGGATCCGTCGGCGCGGGTGATGTGCAGGCGTGAGATGTCGCTGTTCCGAGGTGCGAGGGCCGTGAGTGTAAGGGTGCGGATCGTGAGCGAGCCGTGGACGACGCGGATGGTCTGCTCGGTCTCGATGGGGTTGAACGCGAAGGTTTGCGAGTATGTGCCCCAGCCGGCGCTCGCGATGAACGGTGCGCGGAAGTGGCCGATGAAAGCGAGATCGCCGCGCTTCGCGAAGACTCGCGGCGCGAAGCCGATCTCGGCGCGAGGTCCGTGGTGGGAGAATCCGCACGCGGTGACGAAGCTCCCGTAGCTCGCCATGGCGCGGGCGTAGTGGTTGGAGCACTCGACCTCGTTGTAGGGGTTGCGGAGGTTGGGGCTGTAGCGGTCGTGGATCATGCGGGTGATGGCGAGGCCCTCGGTGACGAGTCCCTCGGCGATCATGTGGCTCGCGACCTGGTGCTCGAAGCCGGTCATGCACTCGTTGAAGTACCCGGCGGCCCAGGCGTCGCCGCTCTTGCCGGTCGCGGCGTCGCTCCCGCCCTTGGGCCATGTGCACATGAGCAAACCACCTTCGCCGGGCATCGCGTACCAGCGGCCACCCTTCACACGTTGCTCCATGAAGCTCCGGTAGGGGCCGATGTCGGGCGCGAAGTTGTACCGGTACAGCGACGCGAGGGCGGTGCAGGTGATGCTGTACTCGGTGACGCGGGGGAGGTTGTTCTGGTGCGCAAAGGACTGGCCGAGGAGTTGGTCGATGTGGCAGCCGTTGCCGGTGCTGTTGGCGTCGGGGCGGTTCGGGTCGGGCGCGTGGATGAAGTACTCGCCGTTGAAGAGCGACTCGAGGTTGATGCGACCGGAGTCGGCAATTGCGGTGCACGTCGCGGCGAACCTCTCATCGCCGGCGTCGCGCGCGAGTGCCGCGGCGGCGTGGAGGGCGCAGTTGTAGAGCGAGCTGATCCACGCGATGCGGCCGTACCAGGACGTGTCGAGCGTGTTGTACTGTTCGCCTTCGAGGATGCCCAGGCGCTGGGGGTCGCGTGCGATGACAAGCTGCATGGCCTTCTTGACGTTGGGGTACACCGCGTGGAGGAAGTCGTTGTCCGTGCAGAGCGTGTGCTCGCGGTAGGCGCGGATGATGGTGCCGCACTGGCCGTCGATGGCCAGTGAGCGCGCGGCCTCGCCCCGGTAGTGGATGAGACCGGTCCTCGCGTTGAACTCGGAGCCGAAGTCGATGTCGCGGCGCAGCGAGCGCTCGAGCTGCGGGAAGACGCGCGCAAGGCCCTGGGCGTACTGCCACACATGAGTGCACGTGCCGGGGCAGCAGTGCGTGCCTTCCCAGCCGTAGAAACGCCCGTTGTCGAAGCGGTAGCAGGTGCTCGTCGCGGCAGTTGAGACGTTGCAGAACGTGCGCTCGAGGAACCAGCACGGGAGGGTTGAGTCGTACCAGGTGTCCCGCCACAGCAGCGTGCGGTCGAGGAGCTCGGGGTGCTCAGCCACGTACGCGGCCACCGCGCCGGCGTCGGCGAAGCGTGCCGCGTAGTGACGCTTGAGGCTGGCGATGTCGGCGATGAACGAGAGCGCGGCGTGGTTGAGGTTGGGGAAGTGCCAGGCGATGACGAGGCGGACGGTGGTGGATGCGCCGGGTGCCAGCGTGAGCGGGACGCGGAGTTCGCCGGTGGGGTGTTCGGAGTCGTCGGCGACGGGAACGATGCTTACACCGGTGTGCTCATCCAGCAACGCGAGGGCCATCGTGCCGAAGTCGGGTGCTTTGACGAGTTCGTACGGCTCGGTGCGCGCGGTGTCGCAGAGCACGATGTCGTCGATGCCGATGTTGCCCCACTCGCCCCGCCAGCCGTCAACGATCTGCAGGCGGGCCATGCGTCCCGTGTACTCGGTGACGTCCCAGCTCTCGAGGCGCATCGCGTTGTCGTTGTTCCCCGTCGCGGGGCGCACCGGTGCGCCGTCGACCAGCAGGTTCATGCAGGTCTGGCCCTGGTGCTTCCCGCCGCCGATGCGGAAGGAGATGAACTTCCGGTCGATCACAAACTCGCGGCTGGTGAGGGTCCCGATGTGGGCGTCGGCCGCGCGGACGTCCTCTCCGGAGCGGGACTCGTGGGAGTTCACGAGGCCCTTGGCGTGGGAGCGGAGATTGCCCTGGTATGCCGCGATGTCGGCGAGTGTGCGGGGCTTCGTGCCGAATGCCGTGCCGGTCGCGGTCCAGCCTTCGTACGCGCCGGATTCGAAGTCGTCGAAGACGACCTCGGGTCGCTCATCGGGGGCAGTTGTGCGGCTGACAGCGTCCGCGCGGCAGAGGAGCGTGAGGGGAGATCCTTGGCGTTGCTCGTTGCGGCGGATCACGTCGCCGGCTTTCGCGGTAGCGTGCGCGACCGCGTTACGGAGCGAGGCGACGAGTTCGGTGGTGAGTGACGCGTCGCCGGAGTTGGTGATGTGGTAGCTGAGGACCGTGCAGGGGAGTGAGGAGTCTTCGACTTCGAGTGGGCAGAAGGGTGTGAAGGCCGTAAGGCGTACTTTGGCCGGAAACTTGGGGTCGTGGTAGCTGACGGTGGCGACGGGGTATTGGCCGACGAAGGCGATGTGGTTGGCGGCGAAGCCGCTTTGGTCGATGGGACGGCGAGAGCCGTCGGGGTTGGCGAGCGCAACCTGGAAGTCGACGGGAGAGGCAACGGGAGCGGGCTTGGCGTAAAGGAGGCCCGAGCTGTCGGACCATTCCCGCGTGGGGGGAAGGTTGAAGACGTCCCAGCACCAGAGGCGGCCGTCGCCGGAGAGGTAAACCTGGCCGCAGCCGACGCCGCCGATGGGCATGCCGATGTGCGCGAGCTCGGTGCCGGTAGCGGTGAGGGGCGTGCCGCGGGCGCGGAGAGAGGCGAGCCACTCCG
>JBEIUO010000794.1:0-1695 GCA_040374335.1 Phycisphaeraceae bacterium | reverse complement strand
CTACCAACTGAGCTACGCCCTCAAGGGGTAAACGTCCGCAGGTGGATGCGGGGTGGGGATCGTAGGCGAGCGGGGGGTCTTTGAAGAAGCGGTCGAAAGGTTGAGTGACGGAGGGCCCGGAAGGGGGGTGTGCAGGTTGGATTTGGAGGTGATCCAACGAAAAGCCCGGGCCAATGGGGCCCGGGCGTGTTGAGCGGAACGTGGCTGGACTGTCGTCGAGCGGCTTAGGAGATCGTGGCGTTGAGACCCAGGGGGGTGCCCATGGTGCCGAACGCACCGGGGAACGCCCGGTCGTAGTGGCCCATGAAGGCAACGATCGGGGTTGGGCTCTTGACGGTGAGGCCGTAGAACTGGAACGAGGCCCGACGCGCACCGCTGACGAACTGGTCGACGTTGAACTCAGAGATACGGCGAGCGGCGAGGACGCGGCGGAAGGTCTCAGGAGCCTGGCCGAAGTAGCTGATCGTGATCTCGACGACGGTTTCGGTGGAAGCGGGGTTGTAGAGGCGGAGGTAGTCGGTCACGCCGGGGTGGCCTTCGTTGTCGCCCGGGCGGAAGCCTTCGCCGAAGCCCCACAGGGTGTAGCCCTTGTCGGCGGTGGCGCTGGAAACCGCTTCGCCATACGCATCGGAGGTCATCGAGACGGAAACGCGGACGTTGGACTCGTAGAAGATGCCGTATGCCTCGCCGCTGGGGAAGTTGGGCAGGTCAGTAACCACCAGCTCGCGCTGCGAGCGAGCCGGGACATCCAGGCTGGTGCGGTACGTGCTCCCGCCGGTGAAGATGAACGAGAAGATGACCGTGGCGGCCGTCGTCTGCGCGTTCAGGACGCCGAGGCGTTCGGCCGTGCCGTTGAGACCGATTTCGCCTTCCGCGATGGCGCCCGTGAGGGAACCAGCGCCAGCATTGGCGACGCTGCCCTCCGCGGTGCCGGCGTTGCTGTCGTACTTGGTGACCGAGGCGATGAACGCGGACGGAGAGGTGAGGACAACGCCATAGGTACCCGCGGCCAGGCCGAGGATGGCGGGGTCCGCACCGTCGAAGTCCAGGAACGCGACGCCCGAGCGGCGGAGTGCCGCGATGTCGCGGGTCACGGTCACAGGCGTGCCACCGTTGGAGGGGTAGAACGTTGCGGTGACCTTGATGTTGGCGTCGTTGGGGTTGTAGAGGGTGATGAACTCGCTGTTGCCCTCGCCCTTCTGCATGTTGCCGAAGGTCCAGGTGTTCTCGATTCGCGTGGTGAAGGACTCACCGACCGCGGTGGGCGAGCCCGCCACGAGGTTCAGGTCATAGTGGCTGAAGGTCGCGGCGACCGGACGCTCCGAGCGGAGCTCGATCGCGTAGGGAGCCGCGGTACGGGCACGCAGGAGCGTGTTGCCGGCTTCGAAGAGCTCCGGAGTCACGAGGGTCAGACCGTCGCGGCTGTTGGCCGGGAGCACAAAGTCGCCAAGGACCTGGTCGCGAGCGACTTCGATGCCGTTGCCGTCGCGGAAGCCCGCTTCGAAGCGGGCGACGATGACCCCGCGGGGGGCCTGGTTGGTGGGATTGGTAACGGGGATGTAGGTGTTGACGTTGCTGCCGTAGAAGCCTTCGGGGAAGTACTGCCGGTCAGGCTGGGTCTGGACCGACTGCTCGGTCTCGGTGCTCTCGGTGATCAGGGCTTCCTCGGACGGGTTGGCGGAGTCGGCGGTCAGG
>JBEIUO010000662.1:0-2380 GCA_040374335.1 Phycisphaeraceae bacterium | reverse complement strand
GCCCTCACCGTGCAGCATCGGGATCACGCTCACACGCAGGTCGTACTCCTGCGGCGGTTGACCCTGTGCACGGACTTTCATCGCGAGGCGCCCGTCCTGCGGACGACGCTTCTCGGCGATGTTCATGTTCGACATGATCTTGATGCGAGAGATGATCGCCGCGCCGAAGCGATTGATCGTCGCGGGGACGTTCGCACGCTGGAGCACACCGTCGATGCGGTACCGGACCGTCAGCTCGTGCTCGTACGGTTCGATGTGCACGTCCGTCGCGCGGTCCAGAATGGCCTCGGTCAGCACGTCGTTCACCAGCTTGATGACCGACGCCTCCTGCGCCTGCTCGATCTCGTCGCCAGCCTTGGCTCTACGAGCAGCCCCGCCTGTCGGTCCAGACCCTCCGCCATCGCGTCCAGCGTGTCGCCGCCCACGCCGTAGTTGGCGCGGATGAACTTGTGCAGGTCGTCCTCGTCCGCGAGCGCCAGCTCGATCGAGCACCCCGTCAGCAACCGCAACTCGTCGAGCCCGGCCAGGTCCGTCGGATCGCTCGTCGCCACCGTCAGCGTTGTCGCGTCCTTGGCGATCGGCACGCACCGCTGGCGGAAGACGACCTTCGCCGGCAGCACCCCCAGCAGCGAGGCGTCGACCGAAAGCCCCGCGAGATCCACCACCGGGAGATGAAACTGTTCGCTGACGGCCCGCAGAACCTGGTCGCGATTGGCGAACCCCAGCCGCATCAGCACCCGGTCCAGACGCTCACCGCTCGACGATTGCTCGGCGTTCGCGCGGTCCAACTGGACCTGCGACAATACCCCCTGCTCCAGAAGCAGCTCGCCGATGTGCATGACCAAGTGTAGTGGAACTTTGCCCCGCGGGAAAGGCAATTCCCCGCGTCCGAGAAGGCCCCAAGCCCTTCCCTAGCCCGGGTATGTGCAGCACGTCCGATCAGTCTCCCACACCGTCACCGCTCGGAGCTCCGCCCCCGCCTCCCGCACCCGGGCCGACAGCAGGTCAAAGAACACCATCGCGATGTTCTCCACCGACGGGTTGAGCCCCCCCGGCTGCTTGAACTCCTCCGTGTCTTCGTTCAGGTGCCGGTGATCGAACCGATCCAGAATCGCCGCCTTCGCGATCGTCTCCATCACCGCCAGCGTAAACGTATTCCTCGCTGCCGAAGCTGAATCGATCGCGACGCAAGGCTCGAACTGGTAGTTGTGCCCGTGCCCGCGCGGGTTGTTGCACTTGCCATACAGCCGACGATTCTCCTCGTCCGACAACGCCGGGTTGTGCAGCCGGTGGGCCGCCGCGAAATCGAACTTTTGCCGCATCAGCACATGACCCATGCCTCTCGCCTCCATCTCCAGCGCGTACGTCGGCGTCACCTGCCACCGCAGCGTGTGCAGCAGGCCGCCCAACTCCCCATCGAGCAACCGCAACATCTCCCCCAGCAACCCCACGCAGTTCGTCGCGTCACCCTTCGCCCGCACCTCGCGCGTCACCGCCGGCACCAGCACTCCAGCCACCGCGGCGTCCACCCGCTTGATGTCCACCAGATACGCCGACGTCGCGTCGATCTCCCCACGACACGTCACCCGGAGCTCAAAGTACCGCTCCAACCCCCGCACGCGCGGCGAACCCGCATACCCATTCTGGGCTCCGGCATCCGCTTCACCGGGGGAGAATCGAACTGTCCGCGTCAATGTAACCACGGCTTGACTGTATAGACTCATTCACCCGCGGGAAACACCCCGCACGCACAGGAGTTCGCACGCCATGTCAATCAAGATGCTCCTCGCCCTCGCCGCCGCCTTCCCCCTCGCCTCCGTCGGGGCCCTCGCCCAGGAGAAGGCCCCAGAGACCCCCGCGCCCGCTGCTGCCCCAGCGCCCGCGACGCCCAAGGAGGTCCTCACCGGCAAGCTCAAGGACATCGACGGCGCCGAACAGGACCTCTCCCAGTACAAGGGCAAGGTCGTTCTCGTCGTCAACGTTGCCAGCAAGTGCGGCTACACCCACCAGTACGCCGGCCTTGAAACCCTCTACCAGAAGTACAAGGACCGCGGCTTCGTCGTCCTCGGATTCCCCGCCAACGACTTCGGCGGCCAGGAACCCGGCAGCTCCGACGACATCAAGAAGGTCTGCCACTCGAAGTACAAAGTCACCTTCCCGATGTTCGAGAAAATCTCCGTCATCGGCACCTCCCGCCACGCTGTGTACGAGGCCATCGCCTCCGCGCCGCTCCCCGCGGGCGAGCCACCCAAGTGGAACTTCACCAAGTACCTCATCGATAAGGACGGCAAGGTCGTCTCCTCCTTCGGCTCCCGCGTCAAGCCCGACGACGCCTCCCTCGCCCGCTCCATCGAAGACCTCCTTGGTCCCGCGACCCCCT
>JBEIUO010000527.1:0-2953 GCA_040374335.1 Phycisphaeraceae bacterium | reverse complement strand
GCCGTCGACTCGGCAAGATCGAGGAGAACTTCGTCGGATCGCTGCGGGAACGAGAGCGCTTCGTGTACGCCGGGAAGACCCTCGAGTTCATCAGGCTCAAGGACCTCGTTGCCTACGTCAAGCCCGCTCGCGGCACCACATCCCGCACCCCCATCTGGTCCGGCACGCGACTTCCGATTTCCGAGAGCCTCGCCGCGGCGGTCCGGCGTCGCATCGCGCTCCTCGCCCACGGCACGTTCAATGCACCGGAACTCGAAGCGTTTCGGGGCGTCGCGGAGACGCAGGCCCGCCTGTCCATGCTCCCGCAGGAGCGGGAGGTGCTGATCGAATCAACCGAAACGGCCGACGGCTACCACTGCTGCCTTTTCCCATTCGAAGGGCGTCTGGTCAACAGCGCGATCGGCGCGCTTCTCGCCCTCCGCCTCGGTCGCGTCGCGCCCCGCACGCTCTCCGTGTCCGCGAACGACTACGGCGTCGAACTGCTGAGCCCCGCGCCCATCGACTTCGAACAGGAGATTACTCCGTCGGTTTTCAGCGACACGAACCTCGTCGACGATGCGTTCGCCAGCGTCGACAGGAGCGAACTGGCGAAGACGCAGTTCCGAGAGATCGCCCGCGTTGCGGGACTGGTGATTCAGACCTACCCCGGAACCAAGAAGTCTGGCCGCCAGCTCGGCGCCGGCTCGTCCCTCCTGTTCGACGTGCTGAGCGAGTTCGATCCCGGGAACCTGCTGATCCACCAGGCTCGTCGCGAGGTGCTCGAACGCCAGTTTGAAAGCAGCCGCCTCGCCCGAACCCTCGCGAGAATCCGTGCATCCGCCCTCGTTCACCGCCGTACTTCTTCCCCCACTCCCTTCGCGTTCCCGATTATGATCGAACGCCTGTCCGCCCGCCTTTCCTCTGAGACCATCCAGCAACGCATCGAACGGCTGCAGCAGCAATGGACCGAGACTCCCCCGACATCTCCCTCCCGATCGGCCCGCCCGGCAAGGAAGAGACCTTCGTCCTCAGCTCGATGAAGTGCGTGCACTGGCCGAGCCGCCGAACACTGCTGGTCGCCGACCTCCACCTCGGCCACGCCTCCACCTACCACGCGTTCGGCGTTCCCCTCCCCGCCGAGCAACTCGGCGAAGAGCTCACACAACTCGACGCCTGCATCGCCCGGTTCCGGCCCGAGCGAATCGTGGTGCTCGGCGACCTTCTCCACGCCGCCGCTGGTCTCACCACCGCGCTGCGAGAACGCGTAGAGGCCTGGCGTCCAACGTTCCCTGGTAGGGTCGTCGTTGTGCTCGGGAACCACGATCGATCGCTCGCATCCGTCGCGTCAGCGTGGGGAATCGAGGTCGCGGGCGACCGTCTCGAAGAGGGCCCGTTTGTCCTCAAACACTTCGCCGACCCAGAACCGGATCGATTCGTGTGGTGCGGACACGAACACCCTGCAACCGTCATCGGTGGTCGTGCGGATGGGATCAGGCTACCGTGCTTCGCCCTGACTCCGGTCATGGCGATACTCCCCGCCTTTAGTTCGATGGCCTCCGGCTCTCGCCGCGGGGTCCCCGACGGGGCGAGGCTCTTCGCTATGGCGCCCGGCCGCATTGTGGTGGTGCCCGGGATCCGGAGATCCGTGCGACACGCCTGATAACCAGCCGGCGAAGGCCGTCGGCCCGCGCCGACCTGCACGGTCGGTATCGTGGCCGTCCTTCCCGTCAGCCTTCTGTGGCGGGCGAAGGGTGGTTATGCTGGTCGGTCGATTCAACCCGACGGACTCCCGTCGGCCTTTGGTGAGAAGATCAGGAGATCGAAGTGAAGCAGATTTTCATGGCCGCGCTCGCGGCATGCCTCGGTTCCATCGCATCGGCCCAGCAGGGGCCTGTCACCTACTGGCAGGGACTCGAAGCCATGCCCGAGGCCGTGAAGGCGCAACCCGCCGGCATCCGCGCGTTCAAGTACCACTCTTGGCAGCTCCAGGACGCGGACAAGCTCAAGGGCAGACTGGCCACTGCTCCTATGGAGTTCACACCAGAGGGCGAGATGGCCCCGATCGAGTTTCCGATCCCGCGGCCCGACGGCACGTTCTCATGGTTCGCCATCGTCGAGGCTCCGGTGATGGAACCGGGTCTCGAGGCACAACTCCCCGGGGTGAAGACCTACCGCGGGCAGGGGCTCGACGATCCCGCGGCAACCGTCAGGCTCGACTTCACGCCCCTGGGCTTTCACGCGAGCGTGCTGAGCCCCAACGGCTCGTACTACGTCGACCCGTTCTCGAAGGAGAACACCGAGTATTACTCCAGCTACTTCCTGACGGACCTGCGCCCCGCCTCGCGGTTCGTCTGCTACACGCCCGACCTGGGAAACCAGACCGGCATGAACGACGACGGCTTTGATGGAGGCTACGGCGAGCGGGTGTCGGGCACAACGCTCCGAACGTTCCAGCTCGCGATGGCGGCGACCGGCGAGTTCTCCAACTACTACGGCGGGAACCAGGCGAACGCACAGGCCGGACTGGTGACCGGCGTCAACCGCATGAATCAGGTGTGGGAGAACGAGTGCGCGATCCGCTTCGTGCTGATCGCGAACAACCTGAACATCGTGTACACGAACTCCGCGACGGATCCCTACACCGGCGGCGATCTCAACGCGATGCTGGGCGAGAACCAGACCAACCTCAACTCGGTCATCGGGACCGCGAACTACGACGTCGGCCACGTCGTCACCGGCCTGAACCTGGGCGGCCTCGCGCAGCTGGGGGTCGTCTGCGGCAACTCTCGTGCACGCGGCGCCACCGGTCTTGCCGCGCCGGCAGGGGACTTCTTCTGGGTGAGCTACGTCTCGCACGAGTTGGGCCACCAGTTCAACGCGACACACACATTCAACAGCACCACGAGCCCATGCACGGGGAACCGCAGTGCCGGCACGGCCTACGAGACCGGCAGCGGCGTGACGATCATGAGCT
>JBEIUO010000365.1:0-3840 GCA_040374335.1 Phycisphaeraceae bacterium | reverse complement strand
GTCCCCACCACCGGCCCCGCGTTGAGCGCAATCAGCCTCGCCAGCCAGAACGGCTCGCCCGGCCACTCCTTCATCTTCGCGCGGATCCACCCCACCGGCCCTTCGTCCCAGTGTATCGGCGGCCAGTCGGACGCAACTGCACGCCCGACGACGGCACCAAACCCCTCCGCCGAAAGCAGGGATGCCACCAAACCCGCGTCATCAGGAACAAACATCTCGAGACGTTCAGAGTTCACAGACTTGAGCATAATCCTGGCGTACCACGTCTGAATGGAGTGAACTTCGCCCCGGCCGGCATCACGACCTCGGAGCAACGACTACGCGACGCTTCAGGTCCGGCACCCAGGTACCGCCAGGCTTCTCGACCGTGATAGCGAAGAGCGCGACGCGACCGACCGCGATGCCCGGATCAATCGGAACGATGACCTCGCCGTCCGCCGTCGCGTTGAACACACCGCCCGAGACCTTCTGCTCAAGGCCACGTTCATCGATGACCCAAACCTGGTACTGCTCCACCGCCGGGTCGTTGGGCTTCAGTCCGACGAATCGCAGGTAGCCCGACTCCAGGCGGTCGTTCCACACCACGTCGCCCTGGATGTTCGGCTGCTCCGCCGCGGGTGCGCCCTCGAGGTTGAACGGAGCCCACGCGACGCGAATCGTGTCCGGAACCTCAAGCATCTTCTGCCGGTTCTGCCTGGCGATCTCCGGGTCCGCGGGCGCCTCCAACCTCGCGATCGTCAGCAACGCCTCGCCCAACTCCGAAGCCTGCCTCGCGGCAACCGCAGACTTGTCCGCGAGATCCCTGGCCAACCGCGCGTTCTCTGTCGCCGCCGCGAGCAGCCGCGAATCGCGTTCGCTCAGCTCCCCGGTGCGTGCCGCCAGTTCCCGCTTCATGTCGTCGATGTGGGTCTTCGACGCGGCGAGAAGGGTCTCGTTCTGCTCGACGCGCGACGTCAGCATCGCCACCTGCTGCATCGTCGAGTCAAGTTCCCGCGTCCGCTCCCTGAGCTTCTCTCCAACGAACAACACACCGCCCGCACCCAGCACCAAGGCCGCCGCGGTGAGGAACCACGGGAACGCGGACCGCGCGGGGGGCCGGGGCTCGAAGGCGATCGGGGCCGCCGCCGCCGCGTGCTCCTCGCGGTGCCGTTCATCGATCAGGTTCGAGAGACGGTCCCCCACCGCCGCGGCGAGTTCCGCGGGCATCGGCTCCGCGGGAGACGCCGCCCGATGGATCGCCGCCGCGGCAATCTCTTCCGGCAACGGCGGCCAGGCATCGATCGGTCGACCATCACCGGTCGCGGCATCGGTCGCCGGGATGTTCTCGTGGCGTTGGTTCATCGCAGGGCCTCGCTCTCTCGGCGATGGAAACGCTCCCGCAGCGCAGCAAGACCGCGGTAGATGTACCCCTTCACGGTCCCCAGGGGCATCGAGAGGTGGCGAGCGATCTGCTCGTGCGTCAACCCCCGCGCGATCGAGAGCAGCAACACCGTGCGTTCCTCCTCGACCAGTCCGCCGAGAAACTCGCGGGCCAGGCCCGCATCCATCGATTGTCCTTCCGATCCGTGAGTCGTCGTCGCCACACTCTCGATGTCGGGCACGGCGCGAGCTGGCCGCGCTGCATCCGAACGGCACCGATCGATCAGCCGGCGACGCGCAACGACCGCGACGAACTGATCCTCCGTTCCAAACCTGGGGTCGTACATGTGCGCCTTCTTCCAGAGGTGCACAAACACGTCTTGGGTGGCATCCTCGGCGTCGGCCTTCGAATCAGTGAACGAACGAACAAGCGACCAGACGAGCGGACCGAATCGGTCCACCATCTCGCGCGCGGCCGCCTTGTCGCCGCCGGCGACCCGCTCCAACAGAGAAGATTGGCCTGATTGCATCACCATCGGATTCGCCTCATGGTAGTCAAAACGCGTCGCCTCTGGGAGTCGCGAATCCGTCGATCTCGCAGGTTTTTCGCGAAGATCCAAAACCAGAGTCCGAGTTCCACCGTTTGCATCAGTGGAGGCACAGAACGATCGCAAAAGGGCATTGTGTTGATGCCGTCGCGATCCATCTTCAAGAACGGAGAGTAGCAGCATGCGCAATCGCACACGTGCGGTCGCCGGATTGGCCGTATTGGCCGGTCTGACCGTTGGTTCGTCGAACGCCGAGACGGTGTACGGTGTCACTCAGCAGCAACGCCTCGTGTCGTGGAACAGCGCGGCACCCGGAGCCCTGCTGACCGGCGTGTCCATCATGGGACTCCAGACCAACGAGGCGATCCTCGGTATCGATCTGCGCCCGGCGACAGGCGAGTTGTTCGCGCTCGGCAGCTTCAACCGTCTGTACACCATCAACCCGATGTCCGGGCAGGCCACGCAGGTCGGCGGCGTCTTCTCAACCCCGCTCAACGGGTCCAACTTCGGGTTCGACTTCAACCCGGTGATCGACCGCATCCGAGTCGTCAGCAATACCAACAACAACTACGTGCTGAATCCCAACTCGGGGGCCATCACCACCGCGACCAACCTCTTCTTCGGCGCTGGTGACGCCAACAACGGCATGGACCCCAACGTCGTCCACAGCGCGTACACGAACTCGTTCGCGGGCGCAACCTCGACGCAGCTCTACGGCCTCGACACCGGCCTGGATCTGCTCGTCACACAGGCCAACAGCGCGGGCACGCTCGGCACCGTCGGTCCCGTCGGCACCGACCTCACCGAACTCGGCGGCTTCGACATCTCCGGTGCCACCGGGACGGCCTACGCCACCATCCGCGACAACGTCATGGTCCGCTCCACCTTCTGGTCCATCAACCTGCAGACCGGTACGGGCACGATGATCGGCGAGGTTGGCGGGGGCGAGATCATCACCGCCATGACCGTCATTCCTTCACCCGGAGCACTCAGCGCCGCGCTCGGTCTCACCGTGCTCGTCGCGCGGCGCCGTCGCTGAGTCCGTCCGCCGAGAAGAGAGGAACAGCGCGGGGGCCGGCCGGCCCCCGCGTCTGCACGCGCACTCCGAACCCACCCTCCCGCAACAGCCCATGCGAAACAACCGGCGGGACCAGCCGTATCATCGGCACCGGAGAACACCGTGGCCCCGCGGCCAACTCGCATGGAATACCCCACCCGAACATCCTACGAGCCGTCCGAACCCTCTCGCACCAACGCGGGCGCGGACTCCCTCACACCGACCATGATCGGCCCCTACCGGCTCATCGAACTCATCGGAGAGGGCGGCTTCGGGATGGTGTGGCTCGCCGAACGCCGCGAGCCCATGGTCCAGCGCGTCGCGATCAAGACGCTCAAGCCGGGACTCGACACCCGCGCCGTGATCGCCCGCTTCGAGCAGGAGCGTCAGGCCCTCGCCCTGATGGACCACCCCAACGTCGCGCGTGTCTTTGACGCCGGCGCCACCGAGAACGGTCGTCCCTACTTCGTGATGGAGTACGTCAAGGGAGACACGATCACCGAGTTCTGCGACAAGCACACGCTCGGGGTGCGCGAGCGTCTGAAACTCTTCGCCACCGTCTGCGACGCCATCTCGCACGCCCACACCAAGGGCATCATCCACCGCGACCTTAAGCCCTCCAACATCCTTGTCAGCGGCGACCGGACAAGCCCCATCGCCAAGGTCATCGACTTCGGCATCGCGAAGGCGGTGAGCGCCTCGCTCAGCCAGTCGACACTGGTCACCGAACGAGGCCAGCTCGTCGGCACCCTCGAGTACATGTCGCCCGAGCAGGCCGACCTCAAGTCTTCCGACATCGATACCCGCTCCGACGTCTACAGCCTCGGCGTGGTGCTGTACGAACTGCTCGCCGGCGTGCTCCCTTTCGACTCGAGC
>JBEIUO010000130.1:0-6602 GCA_040374335.1 Phycisphaeraceae bacterium | reverse complement strand
CGCCGTGTACAACGGGCGAGAGGTCGAAGGAGTTCGTCTAGTCTTCAAGGGCGGCCGAGTCGTCGAGGCCTCGGCGAAGAAGGGCGAGGACTTCCTGATCCAGATGCTCGACCAGGACGCCGGCGCCCGCGTGCTCGGTGAGATCGCCATCGGAACCAACTACGCCATCAAACGCCATTCCAAGAACATCCTGTTCGACGAGAAGATCGGCGGCACCTTCCACGCCGCGGTCGGTGCGGGCTATCCCGAGAGCGGGAGCTCCAACGAGAGCGGCCTGCACTGGGACATGATCTGCGAGATGCGGCCGAACACCGAGAAGGGTTGGGCGGGCGGCACCATCGAGGCAGATGGCCAGCTCTTCCATCGTGACGGCAAGTTCCTCACCGCCGGCTGGCCCGGCAACTGATCGTCCGCGGACGGTTCTCTGTCTTTCCGACAAAAGCCCCGGGCACGCGCCCGGGGCCTTTTTATGTACGGATCCGATACCTCAGCTTACTTGTCCTCGGGCTTGATACCCATGCCACTGCGGTCCGGGCTCGCGGGGCGATTCGGCTTCGGCGCCGGGTTCGACTGGATCTCGGCCAGGAGGACCTCGACGGCCTTGTCAATCTGAGGATCTCCGCCGCTCAACATCAACGCGGGATCATCGATGACTTCGATGTCAGGATCGACGCCGTGGCCTTCGATCCCCCACGAACCATCACGCTCGTAGTACGCGAAGCGGGGCACACTGATGCCGCCGCCGTCGATCAGACCCGGATCGCCCGTGATCCCGACCAGCCCGCCCCACGTGCGCGTTCCGATCAGCTTGCCGAGCTTCACCTGACGGAAGAGCGCGGGGAACATGTCGCCACCCGAACCAGCGAGCCCGTTGATCAGCATCGCCTTCGGGCCGGCATGACCATCCGGCGGCCAGATCCAATCGTTGCCGTCCCGCCGCGCCCAGTAGTTCAGCACCGGACGGTTGAGCAGTTCGATGAAGCGAGTGGGAATCTGCCCGCCGCCGTTCCAGCGATCGTCGATGATCAACGCGTCCATGCCGCGCTGGCCGAAGAACTGCCGGTACAGCTCGTCCTGTCCATCAACGCCGGTGTTGGGAACGTAGATGTACCCAATCTTCCCGCCCGACTTCTCTTCGACGTACTTGCGCTTCGCCTCGACCCAGGCGCGGTAGCGGAGACTGGTCTCCGACCCCATGGGCGTCACGAGCACCTCGCGCTCGGATCCGTCCATGCTCGGCTTGGGTCCGACAGTGATGCTCGTCACCTTCCCGGCGGTACCGAGGAACGCCGCCCACGGATCCTTACTGGTATCGATCGCCACGCCGTTGACCGCGAGGAGGAACTCCCCTTCCTTCACGTTCACGTCCGGCTTCGTCAGCGGGCTCCGCGCGTCGCTGTCCCACTCGCCGCCGCCGACGATCCGCGCGACCCGATAGGCTGAAGCGCCGTTCTCCGTCACGAGCTCGTAGTCGGCTCCCAGAAGCCCCACGCTGACCGGGCGCGGTGCGGACTCGACGTCACCGGGGCTCGTCACGTACGCGTGGCCGATGTTCAGCTCGGAGATCAGCTCCGCCAGCACCCACGCCACGTCCTCGCGATTCGAGCAGTCCTCGATCATCGCACCGTACCGCTTCTTCATCTCTTCCCAGTTCACGCCGTGGAGCGTGGGCTCGTAGAAGAAGTCACGCTGCAAACGCCAGGCGTCCGTGAAGATCTGCCGCCACTCCGTCTTCGGGTCGATGGTCACCTTCATGGCATCGGTCGGCACCGAGACCGACTTCCCGCCTCCCGCCGACGCATCGCAGATGGAGAACCCGTTCCCGCGGAACACCAACAGCTTCTTGCCGTCCGCGGAGACGTCGAACCCGCCGCCCGCGGTCACAGCCTTCTCTTCCTTCGCGTCGTCCGAGAGATCGAAGATCTTGATCCCGCCGTCGCCCCCACCCCCGCGGGTGTCGCGCCGGGAATAGATGACCTTGCCATCCAACCCGGCCAACTTCCCGAACGACCCCGGCATCATCGGCAGGATCACCGCCCGCCGCTCGAAGCCGTCAAGATCGATCTTCACTTCCTTCTTCGCTTCGCTCTTCGCATCCGACGTGCCACCCTCATCGGAGGACGGCGCCTTCTTCGAGCTCCGCGTCGCCTTGATCGTGCCCGTCGCGTTCGCCGACGTCCACGTGGCCTCGAGCGAATCGCCGCTCACCTTGCCCTTGATCTCCACGATGTTCGGACCCATGCTCATCGTGCACGAGAACTCACCCGTCTCCTTCGAGAACGTCCCCCCGGTGATCTTCGCCTGCCCCATCACCGAAACGCCCGTGCCCGTGACCGTCCCGTCACTCCCAAGCTTGAGCATCAGCGTCATCGGGATCCCGCCCGCGGGCATCCCCTCCGCGTTCCCCGACGCCGTGCCCGCCCACGTGCCCGAAATCCCATCGTCCACCGCGGCAGTCTCGGCCGGTTTCTCGTCCTTCTTCTCGTCCTTCTTCTCCCCGTCTTCCTTCTTGGCCTCTTCCTTCTTCGCCTCTTCCTTCTTGTACGTCTCCTCGTCGGCCTTGGGCGCCCACGGGTTCTTCACGTCCGCACGCAACGGAGCCGCCATCAGCACCTCGTTGTTCGTGTAGACATACGTGCTGTCCAAGTCGGAGTAGACCGGCGAGCCAACCGCACGCACAGAGCGGAAGAACAGCCAGTCGCCCTTCGTGTCAAACGATGGCCCGCTGCTCGCGAACATCGAGCTCACCACCTGCGTCGATTTCCCTTCCTTCACGTTGTACACCCAGATCCCGCCGAGGCTCGTCCTCGCGTCCGCGAGGTCGTACGCGATCCAGTTCGAGTCGTGCGACCACGACACCGTCGGCGTCCCCGCCCACGGATCCGTCGCGATCGTCTTCAACTCCCCGGTCTCCGCGTTCACCAGGTGCAGCCCGCCCGCCTTGTCCGTGAACGCGATGTGCTTCGAGTCCGGGCTCCACACCGGGCTGTACCGGAACCCCGGCCCGAGATTCGTCACTTTCCGCGGCCCAACCGCCGCGGGCTTCGCCTCCGCCTTCGGTTCCTCGGCCGTCGCTTCGGCCTTTGCCTCGTCCTTCTTCTCTCCGTCCTTCTTGTCGTCCTTCTTCTCTTCCGGAGCCTTCGCGTCCGAAGAACGCACCCACAACTCGTAGTCGCCGCTCTCGTCTGAGAAGTACGCGATCCACTTCCCATCCGGCGACCACGCCGGGTCACGCTCGAACACCCCGGCCGTCCGGCTCAGGTTCCGCGTGATGCCCTCCTTCGCCGGCAAGGTCCACAGATCGCCACGCCCCTCAGCGACCACGCGCTTGCCCGTGGGCGAAATCGACGCGCCGCCCATGTTCTCCGAGGCATCCACCGTCCGAGGACGCACCGCGGGCCGATCACCCGGGATCGTCACCTTCACCACCGTGTCCTTGCCGCTCCCAAGGTCCAGCAGCCGCAGCTCCGCCCCGTACTGGAAAACGATCTCCCCCTTGCCCTTCCCCGGCCCGATCGACGGCCAACGAACGTCGTAATCCTTGTACTGCGTCACCTGCGTCCGCGTCCCCGCGACAACGTCATACTTCCAGATGTTCAGGCGATGCTCCGGCCCGTTGTCCGACAGGTAGTACAGCACCTTCCCGTCCCCACCCGGCACCCACATCGGCAGCGTGTCCGTTCCCTCCCAATCCGTGATCTTCTTCGATGTGTTGTCCTTCAGATTGAACAGCCACACGTCCGTCGCCATACCGCCGCGATACCGCTTCCATGTCCGCGTGTCCGTCGAGTGCGGCGTGTACGCCAGCCACTGACCATCCGGCGATATCGAGCCGAATCCGGCATAAGGCACCGGCAGCTTCGTGGGAAGTCCGCCCGCCGCGCTCGTCCAGAGCAACTGCGACTGCCGCGCAAGCCCCGCCATCCCGTTGCCCATGAACAACAGGCCACCTTGCGGCGCCCAATCGCACAGCGTCTCACCCATCGGGTGATACGTCACGCGCGTCGCGACCCCCGCGCCCCCCGACTCCGTCACCGGAATCGTGTACAGATCCCGCCCGCCCTCGTAGTTCCCGACAAACGCGATCGTCGAGTCATCCGCGCTGAAACGCGGGAACGACTCCTGCCCCTGCGGGCTCGCCACCGGCACCGCCACGCCGCCCTGCTTCGGCACCAGCCAGATGTCGTTCGCATACACGAAGCAGATGTGCGTCCGCCCCACGTCCGGCCACCGCAGCATCCCGGCGTTCGGCTGCACCTGCGCCACCGAGCTTCCCGCGATCGTCGAAACGGTCCCGGCCGCGGCCAGAACAAGTGCGGCCAAGGGAGAACGCGTAGTCATTGCTTTCATCTCAAAACCTCGCGAATCAGGGTCGCTTCGGACAGAATCCACTCATGTCGATCACGCCCGGGGCAGCCTTGGCCACGGACTCACAAGGATGCGTCAGCTCGCCTCTTCCGCCGCAAACAGTGCATCCACAAATGCATCCGGGTCAAAGGCTTGCACGTCGTCCGGCGTTTCCCCCACGCCGATGAACTTTACCGGGATGTCCGTCACATCCTTCACCGCGATCACGATCCCGCCCTTCGCGGTCCCATCGAGCTTCGCCAGAAAGATCCCCGTCACCCCCGTCGCCCTGTTGAACTCCTCCGCCTGCCGCAACGCGTTCTGCCCGCTCGTCGCGTCCAGAACCAGAAACACCTCGTGCGGGCCCCCCTCCACCTGCTTCGAAACCACAGTCCGAATCTTCGTCAACTGCCGCATCAACGGGTCCTGCGTCTGCAGCCGCCCCGCGGTATCCAAAATCAGCACGTCAACGCCCCGCGCCTTCGCCGCTGCACACGCGTCAAACGCCACCGCCGCCGGATCCCCACCCTGCGCCCCCTTCACCACCTGCACCCCCAACCGCTCCGACCAGATCTCAAGCTGCCGCACCGCCCCCGCCCGGAATGTGTCGCACGCCCCCAACAGCACCGTCTTCCCCTGCGAACGGAACACCTGGCACAGCTTCGCGATCGACGTCGTCTTCCCCACCCCATTGACGCCGGTCATCAGCACGACAGTCGGCCCCGATGTCGCCCACCGCAGCGTCCGATCCTCCGCCGGCCACATCCGCTTCAACTCGGCCTTCATGTAGTCCACGACCTGATCGCCCGTCGTGAGCTTCCCGTCCAAGAAGTCCTTGCGTATCCCGTCGATCAGTCGCCCAGTCGTCTTCGGCCCCACATCCGCCTGGATCAGCCGATGCTCCAGCTCCGCGATCAGGGCTTCGTCGAGCTTCCGACCCAGCAGCAAGTTCCGGATGCTCTTCGCACCCGTGACAAACGCCTCGCGGGTCTTCTCCAGACCCTGCTTGAGCTTCCCAAAGATGTTCTTCAGAAAGGACATCGTGGTCGCTTACGCCTGTGTTCCCGGGTCCTCAACAACCTCGGGCCGAACCTCCGTACCGTGCGCCGTCTCCCACGCCGGGAGCACCTGCTTCAACACCTTGTCCAGCAGGCCATTCACGAACGCGGGCGAACGATCCGTCGAAAACTCCTTCGCGAGCTCGATCGCTTCGTCCACCACGATCTTCGGATGCACCTTGCCCTGGTTCAGCTCAAAGTGCGCCAGCCGCAGGATCGCCCGATCCACCGCAGGCTGCCGGTGCGCCGGCCACCCGGGCGCCAGCACCTCCATCACCTTGTCCGCTTCCCGCCTCGCAACATACGCCGCCGACGCGGTATCAAACGCCCGGCGCCGATCACGCACGCTGAACCCTTCCAGCTCGTCCAGCCCCAGCCGGATCAGGTCCGCATCCTGATCGCCCCGCGCATCGAGCTGAAACAGAGTCTGAAACGCCAGCCGGCGTACCTCGTGAGGGGTCGCGCTCATGTTGATTTGGCCTTGGTCTTGTCGTTCGGAGTCACGCCCATCACATACCCCTTGCCCTTCCGCAGTGCCGTCATCCCCGCCAGCGTCTCCAGGGCCGCGACCATCGCTTCTTCGCCCTTGTTCCCGTGCCGCCCGCCCGCCCGGTCCTTCGCCTGCTCCACCGTGTCAACGGTCAGCACGCCAAACGCCACCGGCACACCCGTCATCATCGGGATCGACACAATCGCATCCGCAACCGCCTGCGAGATGTACCGGTCGTGCGAAGTCTCCCCCTTCACCACGCACCCCAGGCACACCACCGCCGCGAACCGGCCAGATTCCGCCGCCGCTTGCGCCAACGCCGGCAACTCGAATGCCCCCGCCGCCTCCACCACCACCGGCCCGCCCTTGGACCCAAACCGAGCCCTATAGCTCGCGATCGCAGCGTCTCGCAGCGCAAAGGTAATCGCCTCGTTGTACCGGCTGACGATCACCGCAACGGAAGGCGCACGGGCGGGAGTTGTTCGGACTCGTTTGGCCATCTCGGGGCACGATGGTAGACCCGACATGCCCCCCCCGATTGACCTTCCACCCCGACACCCCGAGATGACGAACGCCAAGTCCCGGGCTACACTCCTCACCCGGCCGCGAAAGCACCGGGAACGCGAATATGGGGCGGTAGCTCAGTTGGTAGAGCGCATCGTTCGCAATGATGAGGTCGGGAGTTCGACTCTCCTCCGCTCCACTTG
>JBEIUO010000569.1:0-2762 GCA_040374335.1 Phycisphaeraceae bacterium | reverse complement strand
TCACCGTGGCACGGCTGGCAGTACACCCCGTACATCCGCTCGCCCGTCGCGAGGAACGCGTCGTTGACCTCGAACGGGTTCGTCAGCGCTTGGCCCTCGGCGGACTCGCGGACGTAGTTGCGGACGTAGCCGAGCGGCGTGAGCGCGTTGGGCTGCGCCACGACGCCCTGCGGCAGCGTGCGCATCTCCTGCTCGTACGCCTTCACGGCGTCGGAGTCGACCATGTCGACGTTCCAGGGGAGCGCCCATGCGGTGGAAGAGATGGCGGAGAACGCCACCGTCGCGAGCGCGCGGGTGAGATCACGCATTGGGCACCTCGTGCACCGTGTCGTCGCCCGTCGTCACCTCGATCGCGCCGCTGCTGCGGAGGATCTCGGAGATGCGGGCCTCGTCCTTCTTAGAAGCCCGCAGGAACACGATGCCGAACTTGTCGTCCGACGCGCGCGGGTCCTGCAGGGACTTGTCGAGGAACCACCCGGGAAGGCCGGTGTGCGTGATCAGCCCGAGCAGGGTGAACAGCGCGCCGAACAGGATGGTGCACTCGAACATGATGACGGCCTGCGGCGGCAGCGAGACCGTCGGCTTGCCGCCCGGGTTGATCATCGGCCACTGCATCGCGGTGAGCGATGTGAGGAGAAAACCAATGTTCAAGCCGAAGACCGCGCCCGAGAGCGTCCACCAACGAACAGGCGACGGGCGCCCCTCGTAGACGGCGTCGAGGATCTCGTGACGGGGCAGCGGCGAGAGCACTTGGAAGCCCGTGAGCTTCTCGTGCTTGAGCCGCTCGATGCCCGTCAGCAGGCAGTCGAGGTGGGCGTACATGCCCTTGATGCGGGTGTGGGCCTGGGCGGCCACGTTCGCCGAGCTCACTTCGCCTCCAGAGCGCCCTTCACGGGCGGCGCGATCATCTCCTTGATCTCAGCGATGGCGACGGCGGGCAGGGTCTGCAGGAAGAGCAGGAACCAGAAGCCGAACCAGCCAAAGCTGCCGATCATGATCCCCCACTCGATCGGTGAGGGCCAGTAGTTGTACCAGGTCGCCGGGTCGAAGTTGTGGGCGGTCGAGCTGATGACGATGTTGAAGCGCTCAAACCACATGCCGACGTTGATCAGGATGCTGATCACGAACAGCACCCAGACGTTGGTCCGCATCTTCTTCCAGTACCAAGGGATCGGAGCGACGCAGTTGCAGAACACCATCGTCCAGAAGGCCCAGGCGTAGTCACCGGTGGCGCGCCAAGCGAAGATCCCCCACTCGTAGGGGTTCTGGCTGTACCAGCCGATGAAGTACTCCATGCCGTAGGCGTAGGTCAGGATCGCGCTCGTAAGCAAGCACATCTTGGCCAGGCTCTCGAAGTGCCAAAGGTTGGCGTAGTCGTACCACTTGTACGCGATCGTCAGCGGGAGGAGCAGCGTGATGACCATCGCGCAACCCGAGAAGATGGCGCCCGCGACGAAGTACGGCGGGAAGATGGTGCTGTGCCAACCCGCCGTGATCGCCATCGCGAAGTCCCAGGAGACGACGCTGTGGACCGAGAGGACCAGCGGGGCGGCGAGCGCAGCGAAGAAGCCGTACGCTGCCATGTAGTGGAACCACTGACGACCGGTGCCGTGCCAGCCCAGCGCGAGCACCGCGTACGCCTTGCGAACCAAGCCCTTGCTGTGGTCGCGCATGATCGCGAGATCGGGCACGAGACCGACGAAGAAGAACACCGCCGACACCGTGAAGTACGTGGAGATCGCGAACACGTCCCACATCAGCGGCGACTTGAAGTTCATCCACAGGTAGCGCTGGTTCGGGTACGGGAAGAACCAGTACACCTGCCAAGCGCGGCCCAAGTGAAGGACCGGGAACAGGAGCGCTGTCATGACGGCGAACACCGTCATCGCCTCCGACGCCCGGTAGACGCCCGTGCGCCAGCGCGAACGGACGAGGAACAGGACGGCGGAGATCAGCGTACCGGCGTGGCCGATACCGACCCAGAACACGAACGTGACGATGTAGATGCCCCACATCGTCGGGTGCGTGATGCCGGCGAGGCCCATGCCCCAGATCAGCTGCTGCGCCCAGCACCACCCGCCGTAGGCGAGCGCCGCGAGAGAGAGCGCGAACAGAGCGATCCAGCCCGGCGTGGGACGGAGGAGCACGCGAATGATGTCGCGGTTCGCCTGCCCGTACGAGGACGGGCGGTTGGCTTCAATCGTTCCTTCCACGGACGTGTCCTCCGCTCAGTGGCTGGCTTCGGCCTTGGGGGCCGCTTCTCCCTCGCCGTGACCGGCGGGGGCGTGTGCATCCGGCGTGCCGCCGGCAGCTGCGCCGTGGGCGGCACCGGCAGGTGCCTCGGCGCCGTGAGCGGCCTCCGCGCCGTGCCCGCCGCCGTGATGGCCAGCGGTCGGATCGTCGTGGAAGTTCGCCTTGGCCAAGTAGTTGACGGCCGAGAAGACGTTGAGGTCGGCCAGCGGCTGGTACGCGCGCGCCGACTTGCGGGCGAGCGAGACCTTTGCCTTCTCGTCATTGAGGTTGCCGAAGGTCAGCGCTTGGCTCGGGCAAGCCTCAGCACACGCCGGGACCTGCTCCCACTGCTCGTGCGGCACGGTGGCGGTGAAGTTGCCGTCGTTGCGTGCGGCCGCCTTGGTCGAACGGAGACGCTGCACGCAGAACGTGCACTTCTCCATGACGCCCATCTCCCGCACCAGGATGTCCGGGTTGAGCATGAGCTTGTAGGCGTCAGGCCAGGACCAGGTGTGGTAGTTGAAGCGGCG
>JBEIUO010000746.1:0-1967 GCA_040374335.1 Phycisphaeraceae bacterium | reverse complement strand
CTCGAGCCGCTCGATGTAGCTCGGGTCAACCTCGTACCGGTGCCGGAATCGCTCCCGCACCGATTCGGCGCGACCATAGATATGGTGCGCAATCGTCCCCGGCGTCAGGCGGACGTCCTGCGCGCCCAGCCGCATCGTCCCGCCCAACCCCTCAATCTTCTTCTGCTCCGGCAGCTCCGAGATCACCGGGTCCGGCGAATCCGCCTGGAACTCCGTCGAGTTCGCGCCCTTCATCCCGAGCACGTTCCGCGCAAACTCGATCACCGCCACCTGGAAGCCCAGACAGATGCCAAGGTACGGCACGCCCTTCTCGCGGCAGTGGCGCACGCAGGCGATCTTTCCTTCCACGCCGCGGCTGCCGAACCCGCCCGGCACAATCACGCCATCCAGCCCCGCCAGACGCTGCTCCACGTTCGAGTAGTGAATCTCGGTCGTGTCGATCCAGTTCAACTCGATCCGCGTACCCAGGTGCGCCGAGCAGTGCTCGATCGCCTTGTCGATCGACGCGTACGCGTCCCGCAGATTCGCGTACTTGCCCGCGATCCCGATGGTCACCTCGCGCTGCTTCGGGGCCGTCAGCTTGCGAACGAACCCGGTCCAACGCTCCCGGTGCCGGTCCTCCGCGCTCGCGTCCACACGATCGTGCAGCGAAAGCAGCGAGAGGATCTCCCGGTCCAGGCCCTCCTGACGCATCTCCTCCGGAATCGTGTAGATGCTCTCGCGGTCGTGCATCGAGAACACCCTACGCAGCGGCACGTTGCTGAACATCGCGATCTTCTGCATCACCTTCTCGCCGCACGGGTTGTTCGCGCGGCAGGCGATGATGTGCGGCTGGATCCCCGCCTCCATGAGGCGCTTGATGCCCAGCTGAGCCGCCTTGCTCTTCTGCTCGCCGAGTGCCGGCGGTTCGATCACGTACGTCAGGGCTACGAAACAGCACGAGTTGGGTCCTTCCTCGAACGCCAGCTCACGCAGCGCCTCGATGTAGAACCCGTTCTCGTAGTCGCCCACCGTTCCGCCGACTTCCACGAACACCACGTCCGCCGGACGCGTCCCGTCGCCGCGAGCCGCGATCTCACGCAGCTTCCGCTTCACCTCGCCGGTGACGTGCGGGATCATCTGGACGTCACGCCCGAGGTATCCGCCGCGACGCTCACGCTCGAGGATCTCGCTGAAGATCTGGCCCGAGGTAGTGAAGTTGCCACGGTTCAGGTTCTGATCGAGCAAACGCTCGTACGTTCCGAGGTCCATGTCGCACTCGGTGCCGTCATCGAGCACGAACACTTCGCCGTGCCGGTACGGGTTGAGCGTGCCGGAGTCGATGTTGAGATACCCCTCCATCTTGATCGGGGCGACGACCAGGCCCTTGTCCTTCAGGATCTTCGCCACGCTGGACGAGAAGATCCCTTTGCCCAGCCCCGACATCACCGTGCCAAGGATGATGACGTACTTGTGCTGCCCCCGCTGATACCCCTCGGGGAT
Source organism: Phycisphaeraceae bacterium (assembly GCA_040374335.1). Lineage (GTDB taxonomy): Bacteria > Planctomycetota > Phycisphaerae > Phycisphaerales > UBA1924 > JBEIUO01. Next base: position 485 of record JBEIUO010000746.1, on the reverse strand, counting down.
CGGGCTGTAGTACTCCGTGTCCGTCGAGGACTCGCCCAGCGAGGCGAGCGAGATCGACGGCGAGCCGCGACTGAACTCGGACGCAACCGCCCGAGGTGTTCTGCCGGTCGTGATGTCGTTGGGGGGACGGCGGGACGGGTCGGGCGAGCCGGGCTGGGTGGGCATGGGAGAGTGTATGACCCCCTCCCACCAATCGTCATCAAGTCTTCACCTCTTCATCCGCCTCCCCATCCCCCAGCCCGCACATCCCTGCCGCCGCCGCCAGTCGCCCCGCACACCCCACCACCCACGCCGCCCGCAGCACCCTCTCCGCCCGCTCCCGAACCTCCACGACGCCCGCCAACCCCCTCATGGACTCCGCCACCACACCCATCCCAAACGCTTCCGCCTCGATCGCCGCTCGCTCAAACCGATCCCAATCCCGGAAACTCGCCAGCCCCAACGCTGAAACCCGCACCAGCAACCGTTCCATGTCTCGCAGTGCT
>JBEIUO010000357.1:0-3880 GCA_040374335.1 Phycisphaeraceae bacterium | reverse complement strand
TGGCATCGTGCGCAGACGACGTGCCTCCCTCTTCGCGCGGTGACCGCGATGGCCAGCAAGGCAAACCCGGCTTTGCTTGCGAACATGCCCCCGGGGATCAGGGCAACGATGTCGCTGCTGTTGAGCACCGCGATCGTCAGGAGCCCACCACAGGTCAGCGACCCCATGAGCCCAACGTCCACGAGACCCCTTCGACTTTTCTTTCGCCGAAGGGCGGTGTTGGAGCGGTAGCCGCGGCGGAGGCTCATGTCGGTGAACATGCGGGCGAGGCGCGGGAACAGCCACAGAAACAGCCCGAGGATGACTACGCCGGTGATGTTGTCGGAGTGTGAAAGCCACTGGAAGATCGATCGCGCGAGTGCGGGTACGGTCGAGGGAGTAGCCGCGCCGGCGGGGCCAAGCGGCGTTGGGGGCATGGTCAGCAGCACCAAACGCTCCATCAGGTGGAAGATCGTGGCCCACCAGATGAGAGGCCCCAACATCATCGTCACGAGCAGTACCGGTAGCCAGTCCACGGTGGTCGCGACGCGAAGCCGGTGGCATCGCGCGGCGATGGAGTCGTCGTGGCTTGGATCGCTGGCGGGCACCCGGAATGGTAGCGGCAGGATGTGCGCGCCTGCGGCGTGAAGAGATGGGTTGGGGAGGGTGGACGGGAGGATCGACGCTCGCCGTTGAGGAATCACTTGGGTTTTGTGCGTTTCTGCTGTGGCTTCTCGGCGGCGTCGTTGTTTGCTTCGGGGTTCGGAGTGGCCATGGGAGCATCGATGGCCTTGAGGTACGCGTCGAGCTTGGCGGTGAGTTCGGCGACGCGTTCGGGCATGGTTGACGCGAGGTCGGTCTGTTCGCGTGGGTCGTTTCGGATGTCGAAGAGAGAGATGCGGCCCGTGTCGTCGTTGCGGATGAGCTTGTGGTCACCGAGGAAGATGGCGGAGGCGGGGCCGCCGTTGCCGAGGTCGTAGTGTGGGAAGTGGAGGATGATCTCCTCGCGGGGGCGTTGCACCGAGGCGGTTTCGCCCTCGAGTATTGGAAGGAGGCTGCCGCCTTCGACGGAGGCGAGTTGGTCGCGCTTGTCGGGATCAACGGTGATCGGCTTGCCGGCGATCTCGGCGAAGGTGGGGAGCACGTCCATTCCGGTTGCGCGGACGCGGCTGATCTGGCCGGCCTTTACTCCCGGGCCCCAGATGATGAGGGGGACGCGAACACCGCCTTCGCGGACGCTGCCCTTTCCGCCGGCGAGTGGGGGATTGGCGGAGGAGGCTGCTCTGCCACCGCCGCCACCGGGGGAGCCGTGGTCGGTGCTGAAGACGATGTAGGTGTTGTCGGCGATGCCGAGTTCTTCGAGGGTTGCGATGACGCGGCCGATGGCTTTGTCCATGTCGCGGACGGCGGCGAGTCGAACCAGTTCCTTTTCGCGGTCGGCGCGGACGCCGCTCTTCTCCGCGAGATCGCGTGCTTCTGCGAGGGACTCTGGGGTGACTTCCGCTTCGCGGCCTGCGCCGTAGTGGGACATCTGGAGGAAGAAGGGCTTGTGTGCGCCGGCGTTCTCCGTGATGAAGGCGATTCCCTTCTCGGTGATGGAAGCGCTTTCCTCGGGGTTTGGTTCACGGTTGTTGCCGGGGCCGGAGTTGGTGTTCGGGCCGTCGTTGGGTTCGAAGCCGTGAACGCGGGGGTTTTCGCGGCCGACATGCCACTTGCCGAAGTGTGCGGCCTCGTATCCGGCGTCGCGCAGGACTTCGGCGGTTGTGCGGACTTCGAAGGGGAGTTCTCTGACGGAGGAGGGGGAGGTCATGCGCTGGATGAGCGGTTCCTGGCCCTCGGCTTGACCGCCTCGCCCGCCACCTCGTCCACCGCCGCCGCGTTGCTCTGCGCCGCTTTCGTTGACGTAGGTCATGTGGAGCTTTGCCGCGCCGATGCCGGTGAAGAAGGATGCGCGGGATGGGGTGCACCGAGGGGCGGTGACGTAGAAGTTGCTAAATCTGGTGCCTTCGTTGGCGAGTTTCTCGAGGTTGGGCGTGAGGCCGGAGACTGGGGGTGCATCGAGGATCTGGTCATCCATGGTGACGCTGGTGCTGGACCAACCGAGTCCTTCACCGAGGAAGAAGATGATGTTGGGGGGCGACTTAAGGGTTTCGTTGGTTGCGGGGGGAGTGGTGGGGGCGTCGTTGCGTGCGAGGGCGGCGGGGCATCCGGCGGCAAGGATGAGCATCGATGCGAGGGTGAGGCGGATCATGGGAGTTTCCTTGCCGGCGTGGGGCTCGAGGAAGGAGCGGGGGGGATGTCGTAGGTGTGGACGGCTTCGCCGTTGGCACCGGGGGCTTCTTCGTTTCTGCCGCGGCCGCCTCGGTCCTGGTTGGGGGTTGCGGTGGGTGCGGTGGTGCGGATGAAGGCGACGGATGCGTGGTCGGGGCCGACTTGAACGCGGAGGTGACCTGGGCTGCCGAGGATGGTGCCCGAGGCGTAGCCGTATGTGGCGGCGGTGCGGGTGTTGCCGCGAGGATTGCCGGGTTGGGCGATGCACTGGTAGATGACGCCGTCGCGCTCGGAGCGGACGTAGAGGTGGTCGTGGCCGTGGAAGACGGCGGAGACGTGGTGTTTGACGAGGAGGTCGTGGATGGGCATGGCCCAACCGGGGCGGTTCTCCGCGAAGCCGGGGGTTCCGTCGGCGTTCTTGCCACCCCACTCGAAGAAAGGGGCGGACTCTGCGCCGCCGCGGGATTCGGGGCCACCGAGACCACCGACGAGGTGATGGATGAAGACGAAGCGGTACTTAGCGTTGGTGGCGGAGAGGGTGTCGGTCAGCCATTGGTACTGCTGTTGGCCGAGGGTGGTGGACCAACTGGACTCGAGGGGCTTGAGTGGCTGGTCGGAGGGGCGATCACCGCCGCCACCGCCACCGCCGCCACCAGCGCCAGCACCTTTGCCGCCGCCTCCGCGGATGCGTTGGGTGGTGCTCCAGTAGGGGTCGAGCATGATGAAGAGGGCGTCTCCCCATTCGAAGGCGTAGTAGTGGGCACCGACGCCTTTGCTGATGTCGGTCTTGCCGGTGTACATGGCGCCGTCGATGGAGGGTGGGGGGAAGCGGGAGGTTCGCTGGGCGTAGGACCAGGGGCCGATGTCTTCGGCGTTCGTGCCGGAGGTTCCTTTCTCGCCGTCGTGGTTGCCGAGCACCATGAACAGAGAGGCGGAGTGCGCGACGCGGCTGAGGTAGTAGCGTTGCGCGTCGTACTGCGCGAGTGCGGACTGGAAGTCGCGGCCGCGTTTGTCGGTCATGAAGGTGTCACCGAGATCGATGAAGAGATCTGGTGACGAGTCGAGCATGTTCTTCAGTGTTCGCTCGTAGACGGAGGGCTCGACACCTTGGTCGAGGTGGGAATCGGCTTGGACGACGAAGGTGAAGGGGGAACCCGGCGCGGGGCGGGTGCGGAAGCGATGGTCTTCGCTCCACGACCATGGCGTTGAGGGTTGTGGGGTGCGGCCGAGGCGGTAGCGATAGGACGTACCGGGCGGGAGGCCGGTGAGGGCGAGTTCGGATGGCCGGCCGGGTTTGAGGGGGATGGTTGCGGAGCGTGTGCGGTCGTTGCTGCCTTCGGTCCAGTATTCGACGACGGCGTCGCAGGGGGAGTCGACGGCGATGGAGAGGTTGATCGATGTTTCGGTGGGGTTCGAGAGGACGAGGCTGGAGTCGTGCGCGGGCACGTCGGTCTTGAACGCGGTCATGCGGGCCATGAGACCGCGTTGGTCGTCGCTGTCGGGAGTCGGTTGTTCGGGGCGTTCGCCGCGACGGCCTTGGCCGCGACGTTCGGGGGGCTGGGGCTTCGCGGCGTCGGCGGGCTGGTCCTTTGAGGCGGGTTCCTTGGCGCGGGCGTAGACGACGTCGATG
>JBEIUO010000139.1:0-6498 GCA_040374335.1 Phycisphaeraceae bacterium | reverse complement strand
GCAAAATCCTCCTACGAACTCGAAAGCGAGCGAGTCGCAGCCGCAGCAACAGCGGCCCAGGCCGCCGCCGAAGCCGCAGCGGCACACGCGACCGCTGAACTCCCCAATCTGAACTCTGAAATCTCAAATTTGAAATCTCAGATCTCAGAGGAGGCCGAATCCCCCTCTGAAATCTCAGATCTGAAATCTGAAATCTCAGATCCGAACGCGCAGACCTCAGTCGCGATCGAGTCCCCCTCCGAAATCTCAAATCTCACATCTCAGATCTCAGAGGAGATCGAGTCCCCCTCCGAAATCTCAAATCTGAACCCCCAGATCTCAGACGAAGCCCCCGCCCAACCGCCCTCTCCTCCTCACTGACCCAACATCCCGCCGCGGCCCAGCGAACATCAACGCCCAGCCGCCCACTTTGCCACTCTGCCACTCAGCCACTTCCCCTCCCGTGCCTATCGCCTAGTGCCCAGTCCCTCTCTTCCCTATCCTCCCCCGTGCCCAACTCGTCCTCACAACTCAACACCGACGCCGCAGGCTGGCTTTGGATCAGCCCGTGGCTCATTGGCTTTCTCGCCTTTCTCGCGCTCCCGCTCGCGATGAGTTTCTACTACTCCTTCACCGACTACCCCCTCGTCGAGTCGCCCCTCTGGATCGGGCTCGACAACTACAAGGCGCTCCTTCACGACGAGCTGTTCCTGAAGGCCGCCGCGAAAACCGCGTTGTACGCGTCACTCTCCATCCCCGCGTGCACGATCCTCGCGCTCGTGATCGCTTCGCTCCTGACCGCACGCGTTCGCGCGGAGGGGTTCTTCCAGGCCGCGGTGTTTCTGCCGACGCTCGTGCCGATGTCGGCCTCCGCGATGATCTGGCTCTGGCTGTTCAACCAGCAGAACGGCGTGCTCAACAAGATCGTGACGACCCTCGGCCTCCCGCAGGTCAACTGGCTCGGCAAGGACGGCTGGGTCATGGCCGCGCTCGTCATCGTCAGCCTCTGGGGCATCGGTCAGATGGTGATCGTGTACCTTGCCGCGATGAAGGAGGTTCCGATCCACCTGTACGAGGCCGCCGCGCTCGACGGGATGGGACCCGTGCGACGGTTCATGAACGTCACGCTGCCGATGATCTCTCCCGTGATCCTGTTCAATGTGGTGACGCTCACCATTGGCGCGGTCCAGGTCTTTACGATTCCGTTTGTGCTCACCAAGGCCACACCCGGCGGCGACCCGCACTCGATGTACTTCTACACGAGCGCCATGTACGACAACGCGTTCGTCTACGCCAAAATGGGGTACGCCTCCGCGCAGGCGTGGATCCAGTTCCTCGTCGTGCTCCTCCTCACCGGACTGACGTTCCTCTTCAGCCGAGGCTACGTCCACTACCGCGCAGGCTAACCCATGACGACACGCGAACCCCCATCCCACATCGTCGGCCGCAGGGGCAGCCCCCTCGCGCGCGTGCTGGTGTACGGCACCCTGATCGCGATCGCCGCGGCGTTCCTGTTTCCATTGGTCTGGATGATCTCGACAAGCTGGAAGGACCAGCTTGAGGCCTCGCAAGCGCAGTCGACGATCTTTCCCTCGGATATCTCGACGCTCCCCGCGAACATCAAGAGCAACTACACGGCGGTGTGGAACGACCCCGCGGTGACGTTCCCCATCTACCTCCGCAACACGCTCATCATCGCGCTTCTGAGTGTTGTGGGAATGACGCTGAGCAGCGCGATCGTCGCGTACGGGTTTGCACGGATCCCGTTCCGCGGCCGCGCGGTCACGTTCGCGGTGGTGCTGGCGACGATGATGATCCCGTTTCCGGTGATCATGGGTCCTCTCTTCGTGGTCTTCAAGAACCTCGGCTGGATCGGCAGCCTCAAGCCGCTGTGGGTGCCGGCGTGGTTTGCGGGCGCGTTCAATGTCTTCATGCTCCGCCAGTTCTTCATGGGGATCCCGAAGGAGCTGGACGAGGCGGCGAAGATCGACGGGTGCGGCCACTGGGGGACGTTCTGGAGGATCATCCTTCCGCTGTCGAAGCCCGCGCTGGTCGTGGTGGCTCTGTTCCACTTCATCTACGTGTGGAACGACTTCCTGGCCCCCCTGATCTTCCTGCCGCACCGGGACCAGTTCACGCTGGCGCTGGGCTTGCAGCTGTACCAGGCGAAGGCCGGAAACGCCCCGTGGAACCTCCTGATGGCCGCGAGCACGATGGTGGTGGGCCCGGTGCTGATCCTGTTCATCACGGCCAGGCGGGTTTTTATCGGTGGGCTGGCGGCGGACGGGCTCAAGGACTAGTTCGCGTTTTTCGCGCCTGTGAGCCCTTGAAATTCTGGGAAATCACGCTCCAATTGTCTTGCGGCGGGACCGAAACCCGACCATAATGAAAAGGCTTTCATCCGGCCTGTCGCCGGCGTCTTGTTCGTCCTCGCGGGAGGTTGAAGCGTCCCCGATCCTGGAGTGTGTTCCATGAAGACCCTGTTCTCCGTCGCCTGCGTCGCCGCCCTCGCGGGCACCGCCTTCGCCCAGACCCCCTGCCCCACCGTTGACAACTGCGTCACGAACCCTTCGTTCGAAGAGGCGAACCCGTTCAACGCCGCGGAGCCGAAGGGGTGGCACAACCTCTCGAACCCCACGGAAGTCGTCCGCCGCCAGGTCGGTGACGGCCTGCTCCCCGCCTTCGCCCCCGTCGGCACCCCCGGCGCCCTGACGCCCCGCTCGGGCAACTGGGTGATGGCGATGGGCATCGACTCGGCTCCGAGCTTCCGCGGCCTCACGACGGACACCCGCAACTTCTTCGCCGCGGGCTTCCCGTTCTTTGATCCGATCTTCAACTGGGAGGGCGAGGGCTCCGGCGACGTGGTCGTCTCGGGCTATTACATGATTCCGGCGAGCAACCCGGTTGTGGGCGGCCCTTTCGGTGTGAAACTGAACGTGAAGTTCGGCAACCAGGACTACGCCACGCTTGATCCGTGGGGCGAGCGTCCCGAGTCGCTGATCAGCGGCCACACGGACGGCCAGTGGACGTACTTCGAGATGCGCTGGTCGCTCGCGGATATCCAGGCGGAAGTGACCGCGAACTTCAACGAGGGTTACTTCCCGCTGCCGCCGTACCCGAACCACCTCAAGATCGTCCTCGGCCGCTTCGCGGCGGACCCCGGAGCGTCCGGGATCATCTACCTCGATGATGTGTACTTCCAGCAGGTCCCCGCGACGCCCGCGTGCGCGTGGGCGGGCGACGGCTGCTTTGCTGATTACAACAACGACGGCGGAATCGACGGCGACGACGTGATCGCGTTCTTCGCGGACTGGGACGCGGGCAACAGCTGCGCCGACGCGGACGCGTCGACGGGCGTCGACGGCGACGACGTGATCGCGTTCTTCGCGGCATGGGACGCGGGCGGCATCGGCACCCCCGGCTGCTGATCGCTCAGACGGACAAACATTCACACACGAAAAGACCCCCGCGTGATGCGGGGGTTTTTTGTTGGTTGGGATGGCGAGTGCGGTCTACTTGCTCGCTTCGAGGATCGAGAGCATCGCGAAGGCGGTGCCGTAGTTGGCCGTGCGCGGGAAGACGCGGTCGTTCCAGGTGCCGTCTTCGGCGCGGACGCTGAAGAGCAGGTTGTTCACGCGGCGGCGGTACTCGGCGCGCTCGCCTTGCGGGAGCATTTCGATGGCCATCGCGGCGTAGCGGTGCGCGAACATGAAGTAGTACGGGGCGATCGCGTACGGGCCCTCGTGCGTGCCGTTCTTGGCGCGGCGCTTGTCGAGCCACTCCCAGTGCACGATGAACGCGTCCACCGCGCCCCGCAGCGACTCGACCGAGCCTTTGCCCGCGAGCATCAGTGTGGTCTCGACGGAGAGCATGCGGCCAACTGCGCCCGGGGTCTGGTCGTCGCGGCGGCCGCCGGCTTCGCCGGAGTACTGCACCGCGCCGGCTGCGCCCTTGCTCTTCTGGAGGAACGCGATGGCGCGGTCCACGACGGCTTGGTCCACCGTTGCGCCGTCGGTTTTGGCTTCGAAGAGGGCCTGGAGCGCGCAGCCGGTCATGAAGGAGCTGGGGGCGGAGGGCTTGTCGCGTCCGGGGGAGCGGGCGTAGTTCCAGCCTCCTGCCTGCGGGATCTCGGTCTTCTGGAGCGCGTCGCAGTACCACGCGATGGTCTCGTTGACCTTGTCCTTGAGATCATCGGGCACCGCGCCGGCGGCCTTGGCTCGCAGGAGGCCGTGCATTCCGAAGATGTACCCCCAGCCGCGGACGTCGTAGCCGGCGTCGTAGTCCTTCTCGCTCATGAGTGGGTGGGCGGTGCCGGTGCAGATGAACTCCATGCCGCGGCGGACGGCGGCCTGGCGTTCGGCGTCGTCGGCGTAGCCGGGGGCTTTGAGGAGGGCCATGATGCAGATGCCGGTGTTGCCGACGCGGTAGCCGATGGGGATCTGGCCCTTGACGCGGTACACGCCCTCGTAGGGCCACTCGCCCTTGGTGTCGCCTTCCTGGTGGGAGATGAGGAACCCGACGCCGGAGTTGACTGCGGCGGAGAGGTCGTCGGCGGAGATGCGCTTGAGCGAGGGGTCCTCGCGGGGGGCTCGCTGTGCGAGGGCGGAGCCGCTGGCCGCGACGAGGAGGAGGCAAGCGGCGGTACGGGTCAACATCCGGTGGAACATCCGAGGGTCTCCAGAGAGGGACGCGCGCCCGCGCGTCAGCCCGGATAGCCTACCACACCCGCGACCATGACCCAGAACCCGCTTTCAGCCCAACCCGCCTTCCGCCCGATGGACGCCGTTCGGGGGTTGTGCACCACGAGCATCGTCGCGCTGCACGCGGCGACGCCGTATGTCGCGCTGGACCTGGAGCACCTGCTGTGGCCGGTGGAGGAACGGGGGGCGTTCGGTTGGGCGGACTGGTTGTTCTGGACGGTGCGGTGCTTCTCGCGGGGGACGTTGTTCCTGATCGCGGGGTTCGCGTCGATGGCGATTCTGGAAAAGCTGGGGGCGCGGGAGTTCCTGCGTCGGCGGGCGACGAGGCTGGCGGTGCCGCTGGTGGCGGGCGCGATCACGGTGTTGCCGCTGATGTATCAGGTGTGGGCGTGGGGCTGGGTGCGGTGCGGGCGGGCGACACCGAGCAACATCCTGCACATCCGGTTCAAGCACGGGATTCAGCCGGAGCTGTACGGCTTTGGGCACTTGTGGTTCTTGTGGTACCTGCTGCTGGTGTCGGTGGTGGTTGCGCTCGTGGCGATGTGGCTGCCACGGCTGCGGCTCTCGGATCGCGTGTGCGGCTGGGTGGTTTCGACGCCGTTGCGGACGCTGGCGATCGCGGTGCCGGTTGCGTTCGTGGTGCGGTACTCACCCGAGGCGATCTTCGATTTCCGCAACGGGTTCATCCCGAGGTTGGACTTTCTCGCGTATCACTTGCCGTTCTTCTTCGTGGGCGCGTGCATGTATCGCGTGCGGGATCGCCTGGCGGCGTTGACGCGGTGGTGGTGGGTTGAGTTGTTGCTGGTGGGCGCGGTGGTGCCGGTGCTGATGCGTGCGCTCGCCGAGCGTGCCGCGGGCGGGACAGAGTCGCAGTGGCTCGCGGCGGCGTGCATCGGGGTGGTGGGGGGGTTGATGAGTTGCGGGCTGATCGGGTGGAGCGCGTCGACGGTGTCGCCGCGGGGCGAGGTGTGGCGGTGGTTGGCGGCGCGGTCGTTCTTCATTTACTTCTGGCACCTGCCGTTCGTGGGGCTGGCGCACATCGCGCTGTATCAGCTGGCGGTGCCGGTGGTGGTGAAGGTTGCGGTGTCGTTTGCCCTTGGCGTGCTGGGCGCGGCGGGGGTGTACCGACTGCTGAAGGGCACGCGGCTGATGCAGTACTTCGGGGAGTCGGGCAAGGCTCAGGGGTAGCCGCGGATGGGGGCGGAGTCGTGATCGTCGAGAGTGGCGAGGCGGTCGCGGATAGCGGCGAGGAGCGCGGTTTCGCGATTGGCGTCGCCGAAGTGACCGACGCGGGCCTCGAGGTCGATGGCTTGCCCGCGGCGGGCGGCGAGGACGAGAACGGGTTCGTCGTTGCTGGTGATGAGGTGGAAGGCGCGGGGCTTGGCGGGGTCATCGGCGATGACGTCGACGAGACCCATTTCGACACGGAAGCCGCCGGCGAGAACAGCGGCGTCGAGATCATCCCAGTCGCCGGTAGCGGTGAGTGTCTGGGGCGCGGAGGTGTACGCAGCGGGCGTGGGGCGATGCACGCAGGCGGGGAGGAGGAGGAGGAGGGTGATGGGGAGGAGGGGGCGCATGGGGGATTGTTGGGGGGGAGGGCTTGTTGGTATGCGAATTCTGGCGGTTGCGTGCGGTCAGGCGCGGGCGGAGGTTGGTGTGGGGGCGAGGTGGTGCAGTTCGGTTGTCGCATTCGCGGTGGTGTGGGGAATTCAGGTTGGTCACTTCGAGGGTCGCAATCCAGCTGTTTAACAGTCGATAACGACCCCGCTCTTTGAACCGACCCACGTTCCGTTGACACAAACCCACCCGGGCTACAACT
>JBEIUO010000451.1:0-3326 GCA_040374335.1 Phycisphaeraceae bacterium | reverse complement strand
CAACCAGTTGCGTGATCGCCTCCGGCTGCTCTATGCAAGCCAACCTCAGGGTTCCCAGTTTGGCGGCGGCGAGCTAGAGCACGCTATCCGCAAAACAGTCTTCATTCACCACCTTTACGGTGACGTGCGAGGCGAGCCATCCGATCACACGCAGCTTGTCGAGGATACGCTTCTCGAAGCTCTGGAGACGCTTCCCGCCCAAGACTCAGATCAGTACATATGGTGGCTCGTGTGCGTCGCGCGTACTTTTGGTTTCTCGCAGTCTGCTGCTCCGTTGATGATTCAACTGCTGCTGCGGCTCGGGCACGATACCCACGAAGAACTTGTAGACCAACTTGAAAGGCTGCGGCTCCCGCTGGCCATCCCCGCGTTCGTGTTTGCCGCCAAGCACAGGAAGCACCTCGTTAACAGCGAGTACGGTGACGATGGCGATGCGATGGCCCGCAAGGCCGTCTGGGCGTTGGGCAAATTGAGAAGGGACGACAGGAACCGTGCTGAAGCGGAGGCTGCCCTGCGGGAACTCGCGGAGCTCAAGGACCGCAAAGTGGCGAGGTACGCGAACTCGATGCTGAAGCGCGGCGAGTGCTGATGTGGCGGGGCAACGACCGAAACCCCCTGCCCCACGCCCGGCACGCTATCGGCACACAGGTTCGTCGGAACGCGCGAAACGCCTACGAAAATAGGCCTTTCGTGAAACTCGGTTCTAGGTTCAAATCCTAGATCCCCAGTTCTTCCAGATGATACGCGAGTGAGTGCTTCGGGGTGAAGGGGCGTGCTGTGGCGCGGCGGGGTGGCGTTGTGGGTGCGGTGGGACGTGGCGTGGCGGGGGAATGACGAGGGGAGTGAATCGGGGGTTTCTGCCACACCTTCGGTGTGGAGGGTTGTTTTGGGGGCCTCCCGGAGTGTCGTCGCGAACGGGCGTGCGTCCGAAGCGGGCGGGAAGAGAGGCACTTGGTACGAGGCACTGGGCACTTGGGGAGAGGTGTGGTGCGGTGTGTTGTTTGGCGCGGCGTTGGGGCGTTGGGGGTGGAACACGGACAGCGGTGAAAAACCGCTGGGACCGCGCGGCAGGAGAGCCGTCGCGACCCAAAAAGAAAAGCCCGGAGCTTTCGCCCCGGGCTCTTGGTCTACCTGTTGATTGGATCAGCAGTTGCTGTCCCAAGCGCTGAAGAAGCCGATCACGTCGTCGCCGTCGACGGCGTTGTCGCCGTTGAAGTCGCCGCCGGGGGCGCTGGCGTCCCAATCGCGGAAGAACTCGATCACGTCGTCACCGTCCACCGCACCGTCGCGGTTGACGGCGGCCGGGCAACCGGGCACGCGGATGGCGGGGGTGATGGAACCGGGCGTGCCGGTCTTGAAGAGTTCCAAGGTGCCAGTCGCGGCACGCGGGGGCACGTTGGTGGTGAACCAGAAGTTGTACATGGTGCCCCAGCGGAGGGCGTTGGAGTTGGGGTTCTGCGCGAAGGTCTGGGTGGAGTTCCAACGGACGCTGCCGGGGAGGCGGGCGGAGGCCCAGTCCGTGTTGGAGTAGGGCTCGCCGGAGTGGTAGTTCACGTCGTTGAAGCCGATATTGGTGACCGTGGCGCCGGAGGGAACGGGGACTTCGAAGGCGTAGCCCGCGCGGTCGGAGTTGAGGTTGAAGATGGCGTAGTCGTACTGCCAGAGGCCGCCACCGAGATCGGTGACCTTGTTGGCGACGTAGAACCGACCCTCGCCGGGGACGTTGATGGTGCCGACTTCGACGCGGGTGTCGAGCTGTCCGACGCCGAGGCCGTGGGTCCGCCACGCCTGGATGGCCGGGATGCCCATCTGCTGAGAGGTCGCAACCGGAACGAGGTTGAACGAGGCGTCAACCGTGACCCGCTTGTGGGTCGCGTTGTTCGCCCAGTTCCCGGCGGCGGCGTCGTCCGTCGCGGCGTAGACGCCCTCAACGAAGTACAGCGAGCCCGGGAAGCTCGCGGCCGTCAGGTCCGTCTGCGCAATCTGCAGACGCTTGTCGATCGACGTACCCGTGGTGCCGCCGTTGAAGGTCTCGACGCCCGTCCAACCGTTGATCGTCGAACGCGGAGCGAGGCGGCTCTGTCCGCCGTTCCAGCCGCCGGAGTAGATGTCACGGCAACCGGGCTTCAGGCCCGTGCCCGGCGCGCCGGAGTTGCAGGTCAGCCCGCATCCCGATCCGCTCGCCGCGCAGCAGGCCATCTTGGCCCAGCTCTGGCCGATCTGGATCATGCGGCCGTTGTGCAGGCGGTAGGCGTTCATCGCGAGCGCCGGGGTGCCGTTGTTCACCCACTGGAGGGTGGTGTTCCCGAGGTTGCAGGTGTACGAGCCGAGCGCGTACGCCCGGATCCCACCGACCGGGGTGTAGCTCGTCACATCCTGAATGTCCTGGTGCGTCACGTCAGCGCCGATCGACTGGCCGAACGCCGCGCTCGAAAGCGCAATCCCAGCCACAGCAAACAGATTCGAAACCTTCATCGTGCACTCCTTCTGACCCCACACACCTTGAAATAACAGGCCGCTCTCGCGGCCAACCACAACCGGCAGGCTACCAGCTTCCCGGCCTTTCGCCAACAAAGCCCCACGGATTTCGGCTTACATCCCGCAACCGCCCTGCGACCGCGTCTTTCCACACCCACAGGTCCCAGTATGAACATGCCCCCCGCCAACGGACACGGACGTGCCCCCTGCCGCGAACGTCGACTGCTTCCGCCGGAAGGTCCGCCCCTTGCCGGCGGGATCCTCAACAGGATCGTCCGCCTTGCTCATCGGGCGCATGAGTTCCACAACCGTTCCGTCCTGGTCGCACACGTACTCGTAGAGAGGCATGGCCCAGAGCGTATGCCCCCTCCGCCCGGGGAATCGCGGCATGGCGTTTGTGTAGGTCCGGGTATGTCATACGGCCTTCAGATCTCCGCGTCGGGTGTGTTCGGCGCCCTCTACCGCCAGGACGTCCTCGCCAACAACCTCGCCAATATGGACACGGTTGGCTTCAAACCCGAGATCGCCACCACGATCCCCCGGCAGGCCGCCCGCCAGGAAGACGGCCTGATGTCTCTCCCCAGCAACAAGATGCTCGAGCGGCTGGGGGGTGGGATCATGCTGCACCCCAACCGGTTGAACATGGATCAGGGGGGCCTGCGGACGACCGGTCGGGATCTGGACGTCGCGCTCCAGGGGGAGGGGTTCTTCGCGGTGAAGGACACGGCTGACCCCTCGGCCGACGCGGTGCTGCTGACCCGGGACGGGCGGCTGGCCCGGAACGGCAAGGGGCAGATCGTGATGGCGACCACGGGGATGCCGCTCCTGGACGCGCAGAACAGGCCGAT
>JBEIUO010000830.1:0-1351 GCA_040374335.1 Phycisphaeraceae bacterium | reverse complement strand
TGCACCGCCTCTACGCCGACATCCCGATCGGCGAGGTGACCGTCAGCCAGACCATCAACGGCCCCGCCGCCGTGATCTGGGCCATGTACCTCGCCATGGCCCGCCAACGCTCCATCTCCTGGTCCTCCCTCGGCGGCACCCTCCAAAACGACATCCTCAAAGAGTTCCACTCCCAGAACGAGTTCATCTACCCACCGGAATCCAGCGTCAAACTCGTCGTCGACACCATCGAGTTCCAAAGCAAGTTCGTCCCCAAGTGGAACAGCGTCTCCATCTCCGGATACCACATCCGCGAAGCCGGCAGCACCGCCCCGCAGGAACTCGCCTTCACCCTCCGCGACGGCATGGAATACGTCGAAGCCTGCCTCGAACGCGGCATGGACCTCGAGTCCTTCGCCCCTCGCCTCTCCTTCTTCTTCAACTCCCACAACGAGTTCTTCGAAGAGATCTGCAAGCTCCGCGCCGCCCGCCGCATCTGGGCCCGCGCCATGAAGAACCGCTACGGCGCCAAGACCGACCGCTCCCTCTTCATGAAGACCCACGTCCAGACCGCCGGCTGCTCCCTCACCGAGCAGCAGCCCCTCAACAACATCGTCCGCGTCGCCTATCAGGCCATGGCCGCGGTCCTCGGTGGCTGCCAGTCCCTCCACACCGACTCCATGGACGAAACCCTCGGCCTCCCCACCGAGCAGGCCGTCACCGTCGCGCTCCGCACCCAACAGATCCTCGCCCACGAAACCGGCGTCACCCGCGTCGTCGACCCCCTCGGCGGCTCCTGGTTCATCGAGCAGCTCACCGACAAGATGGAAGAAGAAGCCCTCCGCTTCATCGCCGAAATCGACGACATGGGCGACTACGGCCAAGGCGGCCCCAAGGCCACCGTCCGCGCCATCAAGAAGGGCGAGCCCCTCGAGTCCCACCCCGCTTACCAGCGCCGTACAACCTACGGCCGCTCCTGCGTCGCCGGTATCAACCGCGGCTACTTCCGCCGCGGCATCGCCGAAGCCAGCTACCGCTACAGCGAAGAATGCGAAGCCGGTGACCGCGTCATCGTCGGCCTCAACGCCTACACCGACAACGACGAGAAGCGCCCCATCGACATCCTCCAGATCCCCGCCACCGTCGAGACCGAACAGGTCGCCCGCCTCAAGGCCTTCAAGGCCCGCCGCGATCCCAAGGCCGTCGCCAAGGCCCTCGAGAACATCCGCGCCGCCTGCCGCGGCACGGCCTTCACCCCCGTCAACGACCTCGGGTTCGACGTCGCCAAGTCCGGCCTCCACGCCACCAACGTGATGCCCGCGCTCGTCGACGGCGCACTCTCCAACTGCACCCTCGGCGAAATGGTCCAGGC